>QKGR01000018.1 GCA_003250375.1 Candidatus Shapirobacteria bacterium
ATGCGAGGCAGCAAGGCTAATGTAGGCTGATTTAATTTGTAGCCCAGCCATCCTTTCGGCTGATTCTATGGATTGAGTAATGGTGTCGATGGCTTGTTCGAGATTGATGATTTGACCTTTTCGAAATCCGAGGGCGGCCATGGAGGAAACAGCAATGACGTTTAGCTTGTCTTCTTGATCGAAATATTGCCCGATAATAGTGGTTATTTTTGATGATCCAATGTCGATGACACTAATTATCTTTGAGTGTGGCATATGGTCGTTTGAGGCTTAGATCTATAAAAGTAACTTGCTTATTTTTTATTGTAGCTAGCTTTAAAATTTTTTGCAAAGCAGCTGTTTGAAAAAGAGGGTCCTTTTCTGTAGAAAGTATAACATCGATGGGTCGTCCGTTTTGTATTATAGTTAGGAATATTTTGCCAAGAGAGTCGTTGATACTGATGTCTGAATCATAACTAATTTGATTTTGATTTAGTAATTTTGTTAAATTTCGAAAATCATTTTGGAATGTTTGGCTAATAGGATTGAAGAAAGGAGAGGGAGTCTTGTTTAAGTTTAAAAACAAGAGAGAGAGTCCAAGAATGAGAAGAAAAATTGGAATTAGTGGAAGAATTAATTTAAAGAATTTCATAAATTAGTTGAAGAAGGCGATAGTTAATTTTGGGAGTAATTTTCTTTTTGGTGGTGGAAATTTTGGAAAGTTTTTTGATGGCTTTGGATAGTTTGTGGGTTGTGAGAGACAGGTCGTTGAGGATGATGACTCGTCGAGGGTAGAGAGATTTAAGCCATTTGGCATTGAGCTTTTGTTCGTTTTGTTGGGTGACAGGGAGAGGAATTAGAATTGTTTTGTGGCCAAACTGGGCGATTTCTTGGGTGGAGTTGGCGCCAGAGCGACTAATAATAATGGATAGTTTGGAGAAAATCCAGGCTAAGTTTTCCGGTTCGATGTAATCGAAGACTAGATAATTTTGGTAGGAAGAGGCTTCGGATTTAACCCTTTGATAGTCTTGTTTGCCAGTTTGATGGATGAGAGTATGGGTCTTGGTAAGATTTTTGGCTAATTCCAGGATAAGAGTATTGATTTTTTGTGAGCCTTGATTGCCAGCAGTGATATAAATGATTGGTAGTTTGGGATTATTGATGAGGCGGGAAAGTTTGGATTTTGATGGGTCGAAAATAGAGCGACGAATAAGATTGCCAGTAAGACTGATTTTCTCTTGAGGAAGTTGGCGAAGGAGATTTTTGTGATCGAAGGAAAGAGCGACTTTGGTGGTGAAGATACTGTTGATTTTGGTGGAAAGAGAGATGGTGGAAGTTTGTTCGTGAGTTATGGATGGAATATGGCGGATCCATGAGGCAAAAATTACCGGAACCGACAGGTAGCCCCCAAAAGAAACAACGATTTGAGGCTTGATTTTGATGACATAATAAATTGACTGGAGAATGCCTTTGAAGGTTTTTGGGAGTCCGGCAATTGTGTTGGGCCAATAGCGACGGTCGAGTTTGCCACAATCGATTATTTTGTAATCAATACCCATTTTAGGAATTAGTTCATACTCAATGGCAGGTATTTTTTCGATAGGTGAAGTGTATTTTCGACCAATGTAGTAAATTTTCCAATTTGTATTTGGGTCGGATTGAAGTTGGTTTATAAGTTCGATGGCTGGGGTAATATGAGTACCGGTAAGAATAATTGTTTTAGTGGCTGCTTTCATTTGGTTTTGATGAACTTTGATTATTGCGATTGATATTTAAAATTATACCGATAGATGAGAGAAGCATTAAGAGCGAAGAACCGCCATAGGAAATAAAAGGCAAAGGTACACCGGTGAGAGGAATTAAGGAGGCAATAGCAGAAATATTGATGAGACTTTGAAAGGCAATCCAACAACCAATGCCGGCCACTATTAGTTGATCTTCCATATTAATTGATTTTTTGCTGATTTTAAAAATGGAAATAATGAGAAAAACATAAAGAAAAACAATAAAAGAAATTCCGAGGAAACCTGTTTCCTCACCAATAATTGCCAGAATGGAATCGGTGGTGAGCTCTGGGAGGAATTGAAATTTTTGACTGGAATTGCCGATGCCTTTGCCAAAAAGGCCACCGGAAGCAATACTAATGATAATTTGATTGGTGTGATAGGACTTTCCAGAGACGTCGGCTGATGGATCGATAAGAGTTTGGAAGCGGGCTTGGCGGTAGGGAGAGGTGAAGATTAGAATGATGCTGACAAGAAAACCAAAAAGAGTGAGGGTGAAAAGTTGTTTGATGTCGCTGCCGGAGAGATAGTAGATTGAGGCGACAATGGCAGTGATGAGAACAGTGGTACTCATGTTGGGTTCGAGAATAATTAGGACAAGGGGGATGCCTAGGTAGATTATTAAATTTTTTATATTTCTTTTGGCCTCATCGGAGAAGAGAAGTGAAAAGAAAAATATGGAAATAATTTTGAAAACTTCCGAAGGCTGAAAATTAATGGGACCAAAAATAATCCAACGCCGGGCGCCTAAAGTTTCGGTACTGATGCCGGGAATTAGGACCAGAACCAGAAGGATAATAGAGGCAAAAAAGGCGGGGTAAATTAACTTTTTGATTAAGTTAAGATCTATTTTGGAAAAGATAAAAAGACTAATAGTGCCAGCTACAAACCATAGCGATTGTTTTTTTAGATAGAAAAATTTGTCGCCAAAACTTGATTGGGCTTCGGAAAGAGAAGATAGGGAAATAAAAATCAGGCTAATTATAAGGAGTATGTAGGTAATAATCAGAACCGGTGATATTTTTTTAACGAAACTAAATCTCATGGATCTTGGATTTGATTAGATTGGTAATCTTGGGATCGATGCTGACAGGATCGACGGAGGTGGAAAAAATTTGGAAATCGTTGTACTTGTAGATTATTTGGCCGGCGTGATTGCGATAGGTTAGCTCGGAGCCAATAATGTCGGGGTTGGATAGTCTTTGGGATTCTTGGTCGGGACTTTGAGGAATATTTATATTGGCAAATTCAGCTAAATGATAGAAGAAGAGAGGGACAATTCGGGCTTTAATTTCGATTGACGTGTAAAAAGCGAATGAGGCGGTGAGGCGAGGATTGCATTCGAGTAAATAGACTTTCTGCTGATCGTCGACAATAAAGTCGAGGCCAAAGAAACCGCGATAATGATTGGGAATCAATATTTTTTGGGAAAAATCTTGGGTAATTTTGGTAACTTGATCGATTACATTCGAAGGAGCTTGGGAGGGCCACTGGCGACCAACGGTGGAAAAAGGATTGTTGGTGTAGGGAAAAAGGCCGGTGTACTGGAGAGCTGGCTGACTTTGGAGAAGCTGATTTTGGTAGATACTGCAGTTGTTGAGAAGAGAATAGCCTTTGATATAGGGCGAGAATTTGGCAGAGACTTGGTAAAGTTCGCCATGAATTTGGCTAAAATCGTTGAAAATGAAAGTACTGTTGCCAGCCCAACCAAAATGAGTTTGGACGACGATTTCCTGACCGAATAGTTCTTGGGCATGACGAAAATTAGCGGCATTGATGGGTGCAATGAAGGATGGGAGGGTGGGGATATTGTGATCTTGGCAGAGTTGGTAGAATTTGATTTTGTCCTCGAGTAGACGGTTGAGAGAGGCGGGGTTGGAGGCAAGTAGCCAGTGTTGCTGGCGACAGATAGTTTCGATTTTGGCAGAAGGTTTGAAAGGTATGATGACAATTTGGCGTTGGGCGGCAGTAGAGGCAATGAAATTTTGGACTTTCTTTTGATCCAGAAGTCGGCCTGAATTTTTGGTTTCAATCTCAACTCCCTCGTCTTGAAGGCAAAAGTGGGGAATATTTTGGGATTTTAGATCTTCGACTGTAGCTGAATGATAGGCAAATATGGGATAAAAATTTGGAAAATGAGAATGGAGGTCGATGGAAAGACTGTCGTCGATGATTAAAAAAAAGAAGGCGTTTGAGGATTGGCCTATTAGTTGACTTGGGGTACTCATGCTTATTCTCGATTGGCTCCGGTAATTATGATAATGGGAAAATCGCCAGTGTCTAGTTTTTGACGTTTGGCTTTGTAGTAGCCAGCGAGGGCCAGGGCTCCTTCGGGTGATGAATTAATTTGGTGATCTTTGAGCCATTGAAAGGCATCTTGAGTGTCCTGATCTTGAATAGCCAGTGCAGAACCATGATGCAAATTAATAGTGTCGATAATTTGATTTTTTAGAGGCAGGAATTTGACTGAAAGAGCATCAGTGGAAGTGTAGTCCTCAGGAAGAAAACTTTTATCAAATTTTTTGGCGATGCTGGGGTGACTGGCTGGTTGGACGGCAAATATTTTAATATCGGGATTGATAGTTTTGGCGACCCCTACTAAAGTGGTACCAGAACCAACGGGAAAATAGATACTGGTGCATTGGGGTAGCTGGCTAATAATTTCGCTGCCTAAAATTGAATAGGCGTCTTGGGCGACCGGATCGGTGGATTGGCGGAGGTAGAAACTGTTGGTTTCTTTGGAGTACTTGAAGGCATCGCTGATGGGAGTGTGGGAGGAAATGACAGCAGAGTAATTTTTGAGGAGATTCTTTTTGCGGGGATTGATTTTGGGGGAGACAAAGATTGTTAGCTGGATGTCGAAGCGAGGGGCGTAGTAGGAAGCGGAGATGGCGGCATTGCCGGTGGAAGAAATGACGGCCTTCTTGATGCCTTGTTGTTGGAGATTTTGGAGTTGGGTGGGAATGGAGCGGTCTTTGACGGATCCGGTTGTGTTCTGGTCTTCTCTTTTAAAATAAAGCTTGTCGATGTTGATGAGTGGAGTAGTCATAAGTTGGTATAATATCCTATTATATATTTGTTGGATATAAAAATGGAAGAAAATACAAATAAAATTATTTGTCCTGATTGTGGAACTGAAATTGTTAGGCCAGAAGGCATGGAAATTGGCGATATTTTAGAGTGTAGTAATTGCGGAACTGAAGTAGAAGTTATGTCTATAGATCCACTTAAATACAGAGAACTAATCGAAGAAAAGTAAATTAGCTAAGGCAATTTAGACGAAAGATAGCATCGCCTTTGGAGGGATCGAAGAGTTGGGTGTAGGGAATGCCGCTAATGGTTTCGTCGGACCAGGTTTGAAAATTAAGAGTTTTTTGGGGTTGGATGAGAGTAATTATGCCAAGATGGACTCCCCTAGCCTTGGTTTTATGGCTGCTGTGGACATAGTAAATTTTGTTGGCTCTTTTCTCGATAATAACAGCAACATGTTTGCCAGAATCCATCCTGATTAAATCGCCGGTTTTAATTTGGGAATAGTCGTCGACTTGGGAGGCATTGGGTTGACTGGTGAGCAGATTAGCATTGACTCGTCGGACACCCTTTTTGTTGTCGGTGCCAATTAGAACATCGTCGAGAGATTTGGCTGTTTTGTACTGATACAGGGTGTTGAGAAGATGATAGGCTAAGCCTGAACAATCGATACCGATGTGGTTTTTCTTTTGATAATTATAGATT
Source organism: Candidatus Shapirobacteria bacterium (assembly GCA_003250375.1). Classification (GTDB taxonomy): domain Bacteria; phylum Patescibacteriota; class Microgenomatia; order UBA12405; family UBA12405; genus SZUA-533. The sequence continues at coordinate 5,499 of QKGR01000018.1, forward strand.
TGTCGATTGTCCATTTTGAGCAGATCGACATTATTTTTTTGAGCAAGAGCGATGGTGGCGGCAGCGATTTGATGAAAATCACCTTTACCTACCAAAGCATTGAGGGGAGATGAATTAGTTTTTGGATTGTTTTGAAAGTATGGAATTCCAAGATATTTTTGGAGTTCGGCTTTCAGAATAGTAGTTAGTTTATTCCCAGCCATAAGCCAAAGATTGCTAAAATAATACCGGCCAACCAGGCGCGGAAGACGATTTTTGGTTCTTCCCAACCCATTTGTTGGAGGGTGAGATGAATAGGAGCAGCAGGAAAAAGTTTTCGTTTGAGGTATTTTTTGCTAAGGATTTGGAGGGCAGAACTAACGCCTTCGATAATAAAAGGTGAACCAACAATAATAAGTGGGACAACTTTACCCAAAAGAATGGCAATAGTGGCAAGGGTGGCACCAAAAGAAAGAGAACCAACGTCTCCAAGCCAAATACGGGCCGGGTAGATGTTGAAGTAAAGAAAGGCGATGAGAGAACCGATCCAGAGAGCTAGGAATACAGAGATAGGAGTGTCCAGAGAGGTGTTGGAGAGAAACCAGAAGGCAAAAAGAGCAATCATAAGTAAGCCACATGAGAGTCCGTCGAGGCCATCGGTGATGTTGAAAAAATTGGCAAAGCCAACAATAAAAGCCATTGAGATAGGAATAAAAAACATGCCTAATTTTAGAGCTCCGAGAAATGGAATGTAGATAAAATCAATCCGGAGATTGAAATAAATTAAACATGAGGTGACGGCGGCTAAAAGTAGCTGAAGAATGAGTTTGTGAATCATGCGAAGGCCAAAGAATCCAGATTTGGAAAAACCGAAGAATTTGAAAATATCATCGTAAAGTCCAAGAATACCAAAGGAAATAAAGGTGAAAAATATAATTTCAATTTCGCGAGTAATGGCGTAATTGCTGCTGATAAAGATGTTGGAAAATTTAAGAATAGGAAGAATGAAGAGAAAAAGAATGGTGACGGAAATAATGATGAGGGCTCCCCCACCGACAGGAGTGCCGGCTTTGACTGAGTGAAATTTGTCGAAGATAGGGGTTCTTTTGTTTTGAAAATCCAAAGTTTTTTGGTTTTGTCTTTGGAACTTGAGTTTGTAGAGTAGATCGATGAAAGGGACGACAAGGATGCTGGTGAGCAAAAAAGAAAACAAAAGAAGACCAAGGTATAAATGAGTCATATGCAAGTATAGATTATAAATGGCTTAATCTCCAGCAAAGGGATTAGGTTTTGATATATTTTATATCAGCACCGAGAGCCTTGAGGCGATCGGCTAAATTCTCGTAACCTCTTTCGATGAACTCAACACCATCGATTACCGATTCACCATTGGCGGCAAGGGCGGCGAGAGTGACTGAAGCGCCGGCTCGAAGATCGTTGATGGTGAAGTTGGCGGGTTGAAGCTTGGTGGGTCCGTAGATTTTGACGCCATGATAATTTGTTTCTTTGTCGCTTTCTGGATTGAAGTGGTAATAGGTAGTTGGATCTTCAATTTTGGGATTGAAGAAAGAAGTTTTGACACCCATTTTGTTGAGATTTTCGATGTGGTGAAAACGGTAGGGAAAAATTCTTTCGATGACAGAACTGACTCCGACGGCTTGGGAAAGCAGGACGCTAAAAACTGCTTGCCAATCGGTCATAAAACCTGGTTCGGGTTCGGTTTCGATGTCGATGGCTTTGAGGGGTTGAATCCATTTAATACTGACTTCGTCTTTGCCAGCTTCGATTTTGGCACCCATTTTTTCGATAGTATCCAAGAAAGTTTTGATAATTTTGGGTTCGACTCGAAGAATATTGATATTTCCTTTGGTGGCTAGAGCAGCGCAAGCGAAGGTGACAGTCTCGTTGCGGTCGGAGATGACTTGATGGGAGGTGCCTTTTAGCCAAGGAACTCCTTGGATAATAATGCGGCTCAAATCCTTTGGATCGCGCTGAATTTTGGCGCCCATAGAATTGAGCATGTCGATGAGATCGTCGATTTCGGGCTCTTGGGCGGCGTTGTTGATGATGGTTTCACCATTGGCGAGAACGGCGGTCATGATGACTACTTCGGTGACGGTATGGGAAGGCTTGGGGAAAGTGTACTCGGTTGGTTTGATAGCGTCTGTTTTGAAGGTGATTGAGTTGGCTGATTCGATAGTCTCGATGTTCATTTGGCGATAACAATCGAAAAGACGATCGAGAGGTCGGGAGCCTAACTTATCCCCTCCTGGCATGGGAATGGTGGCCTGCCCCATGCGAGCCAAAAGCGGGGCGGCAAAAATAAATGAAGTTCGAGATTTTTCACCGGTACCAGACGGGACTTCGGTGGAGTTAATTTTTGGGGTGGAAATTTCAATCGAATGCTCACCAGAGTGAGTAATAATTGAACCCAAGCTTTTGGCGATAGATTCGGTAATCTTTACGTCAGAAATTTGTGGAATATTGGAAAGATAGGTTGTTTCTGATGATAAAAGCGAAGCGATGATTTGTTTGTATGAGGCGTTCTTGGCTCCACGAATAGAAACTTCACCATTTAATACTCGACCACCTGTGACTATGTATCTGCTCATTGTGTATTGGCCTTTTTGTAATTTTTAATGATCTCGCGAAAAGTCTTGAGGCCACTAAGACCGCCAGAAGAAAAATGAATAATTATTTGCTTATTACCAATAGATTTGGAGAAAAGATCGATGATTTGGGAATCGAGGGGAAGATACTTGAGTTTAGCGCCAATAGTTTGCTGAAAATCTTTAGCATTGACTCTCTCTTGTTTGTCGATATTGGGTTTGAAGGGAATTTTGGTAAGGATTACTTCTGAAGCAATGTCGAAAACATCTGAAAAATCTTTGATGCCTGATTGATAGGATAAAAAAGAAGCGTGAGGTTCGAAAATAACTGAAATTTGGTGTTGGGGGTATCGATTGGATATGGCCTGAATTGAGGCTTTAACTCGCTTTGGAGATTGGGCAAAATCGTCGATAAAGACCGTGTCTTTGACTTGGCTAACAATTTCCAGGCGGCGTTTGATGCCGCGATAGCTGGAGATTGATTTGGTAATAATTTTTGGGTTGATTCCGAGCAAGTATGTGAGGGTGAAAGCTGCAAGAATGTTTTGATAATTGAATTGGCCAAGAAGTTTGGTTTTGACAAGGAAAGTTTTTTGAGGTGTTTTGATTTTTAGTTGAGTGTTGTGTTTTAAATTTTTTTGATCTTGGATGCAAAAGTCGGCATTCAAATTTGGTCCATAAGAATAGGTGTTGGGCCTGTCTTTGGGTATGATTTGGGAAAGCGAGGAATTGTCTTGATTGAAAACAATAAGACCTTTTTGAGGGACTCTGCTAATTAATTGTTGGAAAGCAGCTAAGTTTTGGCTTTCGGATGAATAAGATTCTTTATGTTCCCAGTCGGCACTGGTAAGAATTAGGTGATTGACCGGGTAATAGAGAAATTTAGCTTTGGAATCGAGGCCGTTGACAGATTCATCGGCTTCAATGACAGACCATTGGGATTTGTTGATGGAGAGAGGTGAAATTTTGTTGAGAGATTGGCCGCCAAACATGTAGGAGGGGTTGAGATTGGCGTTGATGAGTACCCAAGAAACTAATGAAGTAATGGTAGTTTTGCCAAAAGAACCGGCAACTAAAATGGTGTTTTTGTTGGAAACGAATTTGGCAATGTACTTAGTGGCACTAATTAGGGGAATTTTCTGAGCTTTGAATTGAAGGTACTCTTGCTTTGTGTTTTGAAAGGCTTTGTAGGAAGAACCAACGATGACAAGATCTGGAGCTTGCTTGAGTTTGGAATTGGGATAGATTTTGGCTTTGGATAAAATTGTGCTAATGGGTGGGTAGATTTTGGCCTGATCCGAACCGGTGACGATATTACCCTGCTTTTTTAGCCAAACGGCTAAAGGGGCGGTCATGGTGCCAGCTATTCCTATGATATGAATATGCATACAATGGGTATCAGTATTATATAGCATTATAGGATTCTGTCGAATATTCTTGCCAATTTCCTTGGTCGAAATACTCGAATCCAGGCATGTTGCGCTTGTAGAATCCCCTATCCTTGGAGAATCTTCCAAGATAGCAATATTTAAGTCCTAATTCATGGCTGTCGATGACTACTTGCAGGGCGAGACGAATAGGTAGGTTGCCATGAGAATAGTCGGGATGATAGAAAACATAGGCTATATGGGAAATGCTGGGAGTATACAAAGAAATGGCATAGGCGACAACTTGTCGTGACTGGTCGGTCCATTGGTAGACGTAGTTAAAAATATGATTAGTGAAAATAGTTTTGATTGAAGAAGTTGGAAAATCCCAGTTTTGGGCTTTGGCCCAAAGGCGACACTTCTTTTGAACTTCAATGTTGTAGTCAAAATCTTGGAGATTTATTTTATTAAAACTAAATTCATCAGTCTTACGTAATATTCGTCGGTTTTCGGAAGAGAGATTGAATTTGGAGAGGTTGGAGCGGCAACTTGATTCGGAATAGTAAACATCTTTGTGGTTGCGTTGTGGGAGTAAACCTTGGCTGTAATTATCTTCGATGGATTGGTGATTAGTTATGTTTAGTTGGTTCATGTTGAGTTTTGTTTTTAAAAGCTTTTTGGAAAGCTTGAGCTTCTGACCAGGGATGTTCGGTGTCCCCTAAAAGAATAGAGGTTTCGTGGCCTTTGCCACAGGCAATAATAGTGTCTCCGGGTAAGGAAAGCTCAAGAGCTTTGTTGAATGCTTGTTGGCGGTCGGGAATATTGTAGTACTCGAAATTTTTTTGTTTGATGCCAGAGATTATTTGTTGGTTGATTTGAGCAATGTCTTCGTGGCGAGTGTCGTCGGAGGTGATAATGGCGATGTCGGAATTTTGGGAAACAACTTGACCCATGAGAGGACGTTTGGATTGATCCCGGCCACCAGTGGCGCCAAAAATTACTATTAGCCGACCTTTGGTAGATTTTTTGAGAGAGGATAAAGTAGATTCTAAGGCGGCAGGAGTGTGAGCAAAATCGATGAGAGTTTTTATTTTTAAATTATTTTTAACTTCTTCGCGACGACCTTTGACAAAAGGAAAATTTTTGATGGTAGAAATAAGAACTTGAGGATCGATTTTGAGTACAGAAATTACCGAGAGTGCGGCTAAAATGTTGTAGATTTGGTAGTTGTAGTTGCTGTCGGTGCTGAAATGGAGGTCGTTGACGTCGAAGGAAAGCAGGTCGTGGCTGCTTTTTATATTGTTGGCTTTGAAATCGGAATTTTTGTTGATGCTGTAGGAAATTAATTGCTTGGGATTGACTTGTGAGGATAAAAAGTTGAATGAGGGATCGTCGGAATTGAGGACAGAAAAGTTGGATAATTTAAATAATTTGGATTTGGTTTGGGTGTACTCAGAAAGAGTGAAAAAATCGTCGAAATGTTCGTGGGTGATGTTGGTGAGGGCGGAGACTTGGAAATGGCAGCCGTTGTAGCGGAATTGATCCAGAGCGTGGGCGGTGACTTCGACAACAGCATGGGTCATACCCTGCCTAAGCATTTGGGAAAAAATAGATTGGACTAGGGATGGATCAGGACTGGTCATGTGGAGTCCGGTGTCGATGACTTGGTGGCCAATGAAGGCGCCATTGGTAGTAATTAGGCCGGCTTTGATATTGGCGTTGAGAAGAGTTTGATGAAGTAGTGTGGCAGTGGTTGTTTTGCCATCAGTTCCGGTAATTCCAATTAGAGTCAGCTTGGAAGCAGGATTGTTGTATTTGTATAAAAAGAAGAGGCTTTTGGGAAAGTGCCAGAGATAATTTTTGGCCAGTTGAATTAGTCTTTTGGTTTTGAAAAT
>QKGR01000032.1 GCA_003250375.1 Candidatus Shapirobacteria bacterium
ATGATGGCGAGATTGATACTAAAAGGCATAGATTTAATTTTTAATTTATAATTTTAAATTTTTAATTCTGAGACTAACCTATGAAAGCAGAAAATAGATGTCGAATAAATTATAGCTTATTTGATGGAAACTAGTTCGACTTCAAAAATGAGGGTGGCTTTGGGGGGAATAACTCCGGGAATACCAAATTCACCATAGGCAAGCTGGTAAGGAATAGTGAGACGTCTTTTGCCACCAACTTTGAGACCAAGAATTCCCTGATCCCAACCTTGGATGACCTGACCGACGCCAATTTGAGTCTGAAATGGCTGACCTCGATCATAGGAGGAATCAAATTTTGTACCGTCTGGTAGTGTACCAAGATAGTGAATAGAGATAGTGTCGCCAGATTTGACTTCCCCACCCTGACCAATAAGCAAGTCTTCGATTATTAGTTGATCCATTTTTTGATTGTAACAGAAAAATGTTATGATGAGTTATGAAACTAAACTTAAGATTGTTGTATTTGTATTTATTTTCATTTGTTGGTTTGCTGGTGGTAGTAATTGGAGGGATTCAAGTAGTAGATTTGGGATTGAAAACTTTTGTGTTTAAAGATGCCGATAGATATTCCAGCTACCCAGTGGCCGCTGAGAAGGAATTGAGCCAGGCGGATATAGAGGAAATGCAAAGAAATCAGGAATTAGACATGAAAAGACAAAGAGAAAGGCAATTGTCCAACAGTTTGGCAATGATTCTGATCGGAGCACCTTTGTATTTGTATCACTGGAAAACGATTCAACGGGAAGAAAAATAGGAGATACTATATAATAGAGCTTGATTTAAATTTTAAAATAATCACTAATGTTAGATAGTATCGATGACTTCACAAACAAAATCGGTTTGAACAAAGAGCAGTCGAGGGCTGTTAAGGGTTATATTAAAGAATTGTTGGTAGATACTCTAAGATCGATGAAAGGCGAATTCAACGAAGAAGTTGACAGAGCTTTGAGTGATTTGGAAGTGGTGGAAATAGAAGATGACAAATAGTTGGCAAGTTCGGATTAATCGAGAAAGTGAATTGGACAAAGGAGCAATTGGCAGACTGTCGGTTGATGATTTTGTGTTCTTAAATATTGCTGAGGATGATGAGGTAGAAGAAAGATTGTGGCTAAGGATTAGTAAAAGAAATGCAAAAGAATTTTTTGGAATAATTATTAACAAGCCTTATGCTTTGAAACAAGTTCGATTGGGAGATGAAATTAAGTTTGGAGAGGAACATATTTTTAATTTTTCAAATCTGGAAGAACAACAGAAGATAATTAAGGAATTTGAAAAGAAAGGTGAAGTTGATACGGGGGATAATTTTGATGGAGATATTGCCCAGACGATAGGAGAAATTCTTGATTTGGCGGCGAATAAGAAACAGAATAGACTGGGAATTTATAAAATTAGCAAAAATGAAATTAAATTCTTTTCGGAAATTCCGAAGGAAAAGACTGAGCTATGGAGAATGTTTTTGAGTTTGGTGCTAATAGTTGTTCTACCCCAAATTCATGAGTATTTTGATAGTGAGGATAGAGTTTTTGGTTTGAGTAGAGATTATTTTGGACAACTGAGCGCAGTGCTAAAGAAAGCCAAAAAAATATATAGAAAAATTGCCCTAAGAAAGGGGTCGATGATAAGTCAAATGAGGGCTTTTTATGTGAATGATGAGCTGGATAAAATTGAAGATGATGATTTGCCGGAATTATTCGAGCGCTTTATTGACGAGACAATTATTGAATTGGAAACTAAATAATCTTACTAATACCTTACATAATTGTAGCTAATTGTTGACGGAGGGTTGGTATTCTTGAGCTGTATTAAAAATTAAAAAGGAGAAATATGGCAAAAAGAGGTTTAGGTTCACCCAATATAGATAAAGCACTAGCTAAGAAAATTCATCAAGCAGGTGGAAGAGCGAGCAGGGGCGGAGGAAGGCCGAGTAAAGATCAGGAGGATCTTTAGCTACGAGAGAGTGATAGTAGATGATCGACAAAGATTTCCCCACCAAGATGTTCGCCAGTAATAGAATAGTCGCCGGGATGGTTGGCGGGGTCGGTAGTAATACTGATCCCGTCGACTCGATTCATGTCGTTGTCGTTGATACCATTGCCGACAGTAAGAAAGTTTTCGGGAGTAAGTTGAAGTAGATTTGAAAGGAATCGGAGCCCGAAAGCCTTGTTGATGCGGGTAGGATTGATGTCGTAGGCTTCGTCGTTCCACCAACAATAGAATTGATTTTGATAATCGTGCTTGTGGACAATCTCTGGGACTTTGGGAATAGATTGCCAACAATGAAATGAGGTGAGGAGTTGTTTGGGTTCGAAGCCACGAGCACGCTTGTCGGACTTGAGAAGAAGTTGGAGAGATTTTCGAACTCGGGAGATAGTATTGAGCTCATAGGGAGTGAGAGGAGTAGTTTGATAGACCAGGCCCTGGTGATAAACAAAGAGACCGTTTTCGGCAATGATAGAGATATTGTCCCAAAGCAGAGGTGAAAATGTTTCCAAAAGATGGGAAAGGGATCGGCCACTATTGAGAACAATATGAAAGTCGGATTTGATACTTTGAACTTTTTGAAGGAATTTTTTGGAGGGTTTGTAGGTGGAAATAGATAAATGGCGGCCGACTTGGGAAATTTTGGTGCCACGCTTGACCAATACCCCATCGCAATCAAAACAGATTGCTTTGATGTTTTTGAGTTGAGTAGAGCTGAGATCTGAGATTGGTTTCATAAAATTCCTATTTAATAATAGCCCATACGAGGGTGTTAAAATAGGAGTCATGAATCAAATTAGCTGGGAGGAATTTTCAAAAGTAGAATTTAGAATTGGACAAATTATTGAGGCCAAAGATGTGGCGGAGTCGGAAAAACTAATTCGAATGGTGGTGGATTTTGGCCAGATGGGAACAAAAGTGGTGTTTAGTGGAATTAGAAAATATTATAGTGCCGACGAACTACTGAATAAAAAGACGGTGTTTGTGGTGAATATGATTCCTAAAAAAGTAATGGGTGAAGTATCGGAAGCCATGATTTTTGGAGCTGAAGACGACAAGGAAATGAGTATTTTGATTTTGGATAAAGAGATTGAGCTTGGAGCTAAGGTATTTTAGTTGGGCGCCGGAACATGACACACCAACCATCTTTGGGGACTTCTTCTCCGGATCGAGGTAGGATGCTTGATTCTTCTAATGTGTCGACACCATCGTCGGGGTAATTACAAACTAGATGGGAATCGATAAAGGTGACGACTCTTTGAGTTCCGGATGGACTTGTGTGCGTTTCACGAGTAACACTGTTGCAAACAGAAGAATGTTCGCAATTGCCACAGCGATGACTAAAGGTTGTCATGCCAAATAATAGTTAATTTTGTTGTATAATACAAATATAGAGTCGCGATCTATTTTATTGGGAGCCTTCGCTAAAGCTATGGTTTCCCGAAGCCCGCAAATAAGGCACAGAGTGAACTGTAGCTGCCTCTACGGCAGACCCAAGAAAATGGGAACACGAAAGAGTACAAATCAAGGTGGTACCACGAGACACGTCCTGCCTACCGGCAGGCAAGCCCGTCCTTGGAAATTATTAAATTAATTCCCAGAGACGGGATTTTTTGTACAATAAGATATGTTCAACTATAAAACAAAGACACAAGTGTTATTGAGCGAGATTCTTAGTAAGGCGATTGAGAACAATAAAGAGGTAGTGGGAGTAGAAATTAATTTGGAACATCCGCAGAATGAAAGCTTTGGAGATTATTCGACAAATTTGGCTATGGTTTTGGCAAAAAAGCTTGGAGAGAACACAAGAATGCTAGCAGAGGAAATCAAAAAATCGATTGAGGAGAATAAAGAGGCTGAGGAGATAATCGAAAAAATTGAGGTGGCTGGAGCTGGATTTATTAATATATATTTGAAAACAGATTATATTAAAAGCGTGGCTGAGGCTTCGAACTATGAGAATGAATTTAGAGAAATGTTGGCAGAACACGGCATGGGAAAGACAGTAGTAATTGATTATTCGGCACCAAATATCGCCAAACCATTTGGAATTGGACATTTGCGATCGACCAATATTGGGCAGGCAATTTATAATTTGTACCGAATGTTGGGGTGGAATACGATCGGTGATAATCATGTGGGAGACTGGGGAACCCAATTTGGAAAGATGATTGTGGCTTTGGAGAAGTATGAGAACAAAGATGTCAGATTTCAGATCTCAGATGTTAGGAAAACACTTAGTGAGTTTACAGTGGATGATTTGGAAAAATTGTATGTGGCATTTCATGCAGCATCGGAGACTGACGAGGCGTTGGTAGATGAAGCTAGGGATACTTTTGCTAAATTGGAGAAGGGGGATGAAAAAGTAAAATCGGTGTGGCAAAAATGTATTGATATTTCGTGGCAGGAATTTAATCGGGTGTACCAAATGTTGGGGGTGTCGATTGATTTTGCTTATGGAGAAAGTTTTTATGAAAAGAGTATGCCAGGGGTAATTAAAATGATGGATGAGAAAGGAATTACATCGATAAGCCAAGGGGCAAAGATTGTTAAATTTGAGAATTTAGACGATGGTGAGGCTGATATGCCACCAGCAATGGTTGAAAAATCAAACGGTACGACAACATATTTCACCAGAGATATGGCAACGATTAAATTTAGAATGGATGAATGGAAGCCGGATATGATGATTTACGAAGTGGGCAGCGACCATATTTTGCATTTTAAACAGGTGTTTAGGACAGCAAAGATGATGGGCTGGTCGCCAAAGGAAGGCTTTGTGCATGTGGCCCACGGCATGATTCGATGGAAAGAAGGAAAATTTTCGACTCGACAAGGCAAGACGATTCATTTGACTGAGGTAATCGACAAAGCAGTGGAAGAAGCAAAAAATATTGCTGAATCCAGCAAAGTGGTGAAGGAGATGAAGGCGAGCGAAAAGGAAGAAATGATAATGGCAGTGGCCTTGGGTGGAATCAAATTTAACGACCTGGCATCGGACCCGAGAAAGGACATTATTTTCGATTGGGACAAAATTATGAGCCTGGAAGGAGATTCGGGGCCATATGTGCAGTACACCTACAGCCGATGCCGAAGCGTGCTGGCAAAAACAGAGATTCGAGAACAAAATAATATAGATAGTTTTGGCGACAAGGCTTCCGAAGAAGAATTATCCTTGCTAAGAGAGCTTGGAAAATTTGAAGAAAAGATAATTGAAGCGGCTGACAGGTTCTCCCCTTCCGTGTTGGCGGAGTACTTAGTGTCCATAGCCAGAAAATACAATGAGTTCTATGCTAAAAATAAGATTATTGGGGATGAACAGGAATTACGAAGGGTGTTTTTGACAAAAACAGCCTCCCTGGTAATCCAGAGAGGCTTGGAAATTCTAGGTATAAAAACCGTGGAAAAGATGTAGCTTACTTTAGGTTCTTTCTTGGCTTGGGAGTGCTGGTTGGCTTGACGTTGTTGCGGGAGTGAGCTTTGGTAGGAGTAATAAGACCAGTTAGAACTGGAGTTGGGCTAGTGAGAGTCTTGGCAAAAACGACAGAGCTGCTTTTTCCAATTGTAATTGGAAGAGCAATAGCCAATAATAAGAGAGTGAGAGACAAGAGCTTTTTGGTTAGTTTCATAAGTATATTGTTCTTTGGGATATGCTTTGGAGTGCTTCCTTTCGTTTTTAACTTAAGGCTAAATGAAGCTTTTGAGCTTCCCAAAGTAATCCTATACATATTTACTATATATTTTGTTATAGGATTATTGGTTGCGATTTTACCATCATTGACGGACTATTTCAAGATAACACTGCTGGATGTTCTTTTGGGTATTATGATTGTATGGGCGGGCATATCCAACTTGGCAAACGGCTTGGGAATTGAATCCTGGGTGGGAGCAAGCTTGCGCTATCAGGGGTGGCTATATTTCCTATCTTTGGGTGTATTTGTAATTGTGTGCAAAATTGCTTTAACAAAGATTAAGCTTTCACAATTAGCCAGAATTGTTTTGGCAAGCAATATTGGCCTGACAGGACTAATCTGGGGTAGCTTTGTGGTGCGACTATGGGGAGGTGAAGTGTGGGAACTGGGTGGTTTTTTGGCAGGACTGAGCGGTAATCCAAATTTTGCTGGGGGAATTTTGGCATTGAGTTATATGTTTGGATTTTTAGCCATAGGTGCGACTAATTTATGGCTGTTAGTGCCTGTTTTTGGGGCGATGGTACTGACAGGCTCGAGAGGGGCAATGTTGGCTTTGGCGTTGATGCTGATGGCCTATGTGATTTATAGAAGCAAGTTAAAATGGCAAAAAGTGGTATTGACGGTGCTAATTGTGGTGGCAACAGCTGGATTCTACCCTCAAAAAGAAATTTCCAAATACGACAGAAGAGAAGTAATTTGGGAAAGGGCAAGCAGTGCAATTTGGCAAAAACCAATTGTAGGCTGGGGATTGGAAAATTTCGATAAGGCTTTTGAAGCTAATTTAGAAGATTATGATTTTGACTTGAAAAACGTCCGAGTGGATAAGGCTCACAATATTTTGCTCAATTATTTGGTGGAATTGGGAGTGGTAGGAGGAGGATTGTTCTTGGCAATCAGCTTTTTGACTATAAAAGAATTATGGAAAAAAAGAGAAAAAGAAGAAGTATTGGTAGTGCTAATAGTGCTGTTTGGCTACCTACTAATAGCCATGGTGAATATTAGCAATATTAACGAGAATTTGTTTTATTGGCTGGCAGTGGCAGTTGCCAGCCAATATATGTCCAAATTTAGGCTGAAGCCTGTGCGACTCGAGACGAAGAAACAGACTTAGGTAGGTTGATGCTTTTTCCAAAGACGATGGGATATATTTGGTTGTAGTGCTCGACAGGAATGAAAGTGATGTCCTTTTTGACTTCCTTGGGGATTTCGACTAAAGACTTGAGATTGTCTTTGGGGATAAGGATGGTTTTGAGGCCAGCCCGATGGGCAGCAATAGCTTTTTCCTTGAGACCACCAATTTCCAATATATTGCCTCGGATGGTGATTTCGCCAGTCATACCAATAGTTCGAGGTACAGGGACTCCAGTAAGAGCCGAAACGAGCGCAGTGGTGATGGCTCCACCAGCTGAAGGACCATCTTTGGGGGTGGCACCTTCGGGAACGTGGATGTGGATGTCGATTTTGTGGAAGTCTTGGGTAATACCAAAGACAGAGGCCTGGGAGCGGACGAAGGAAACAGCCGCTTGGCAGGACTCTTTCATGACAGAACCGAGTTTGCCTGTGAGAATTAGCTGACCCTTGCCAGGCATAATGTTGACTTCAATGAAGAGAATATCGCCGCCTACCGAGGACCAGGCCAAGCCAGTGGAAACACCTACTTGGTCTTTTTTGCCCATGAGTTGGGATGAATACTTCTCTGGACCGAGATATTTTTTGATGACAGCCTTTGAATTGAGGTTGACTTTGTCGACTTTTTTGACCACGATTTTCTTGGCAACCTTGCGGAATAAGGTGGCTATGATTCTTTCCAAATTGCGGACACCGGCTTCGCGAGTGTACTTGTCGATGATAAATCGAAGAATTTCATCGTCGATGGGAAGAATATTTTTCTCAGTGAGCCCGTTGGCCTTAAGTTGTTTTTTGATTAGGTACTTTCGAGCGATTTGGAACTTCTCTTCCTGAGTGTAGCCTGAGAAATTGATGATTTCGACACGATCGCGAAGAGGACCAGGAATACCGCTGATGTCGTTGCCGGTGAGGACAAAGAAGACTTTGGAAAGATCCAAAGGTACATCGAGGTAATGATCGGTGAAGTCGAAGTTTTGCTCGGGGTCGAGAGTTTCCAAAAGTGCAGCTGAAGGATCGCCACGATAATCGGATCCAAGCTTGTCGATTTCATCGAGAACAAAGACTGGATTCATAGATTTGGCCTCCTTGATACCTTTGACTATTCGACCGGGCATGGCGCCGACGTAGGTACGACGATGGCCTCTGATTTCGGCCTCGTCGCGGACGCCGCCAAGAGAAATGCGGACGAATTCGCGATTGAGAGCCTTGGCAATTGATTTTCCAATTGAGGTCTTACCAACACCGGGAGGACCCATGAGACAAAGAATGTTGGTCATTTTGCCTGAATCGGATTTTAGTTTTGTTTTTGATTTTTGTTTGCTTTTGAGCTTGATGACAGCTAGATATTCGAGGATTCTTTCTTTGACTTCCTCAAGACCATAGTGGTCCTCATCGAGTACTTGTTTGGCTTTGGAGATTTTTACCTCGTCTTGGGAATATTTACCCCAGGGAATTTCAACGATGGTTTCCAAATAAGTGCGAATATAGCTAGCTTCTGGAGCCATAGTACCCATTTCGACTAAGCGATTGTATTCGCGAAGCATTTTCTTTTTGATGTCCTTGGGCATGAGGGACTTGCGGATTTTCTTTTCGAGAACGTCGAGCTCGGAAGCTGATTCTTCACCGAGTTTTTTGAGTTCTTTTTCGATTTGAGATTTTCTTTCCTGGAGAATGTTGCGCTTAACCCCGGCGTTGAATTTTTCTTGGGTTTTTTCCTCGATGGATTTTTCCAACTCGGCAACTTTCATTTCCTGAATTAAATATTCAGTAGCTGCTTTGAGACGTTGACTAACTAGAAGAGTTTCGAGAAGTTGCTGCTTTTCGCTGATTTTGGCTTCAACCGAGAAACTGACTTGATCGGCTAGGTCGGAAGAAGAAATACCAGTAGAAAGATGCATCATGGCAGGAAGATCGAATTGACGCCCCATGGCAAAAGCTTTCTTGAGTTGGGACAAGAGAGCTTCGGCTGATTCCTGAACATCGGTGGTGGATTCGGAAATGACAGGCAAGTCGACGAATTCAGCCATAAGATGGGGCTCTTGCTTGGTGATGGCAATAATGTTGACGCGGGAAATACCTTTGACGATGGCATGGAGCGAACCATCGGTTTGGAGAATGTGTTCGATTTTGGCTAAAACACCGACAGTATAAAGATCTTTTAGCTCAGGTTTTTCGGTCTTGGGATTCTGTTGGGTAGTGATGAGGACTAATTTGTTGGCATTGTCGTAGCCGTAGAGAAGAGCTTTCATGGATTCCTTTCGGCCGAAGAAAAGTGAAGTTTCAACAGAGGGAAAAAGGACCATGTTGCGAAGAGGGATTAAAGGCAAGATCTTTCTGACTGGCTCGAGTGATTTTTCGTTGTTTTCTGATTTTATTGTCATAGATTTTAGCAGTCTAACACTTATTCTGCTAAGTGTCAATGCGGATGACAAAAAAGATGAATAAGTTAAGACTGGAATTAATTAGCAACTAAAACTAAAATATACCAATGATAAAAGAAGAAATAAATACCCGAAAATTTGGCCGAGTAGTATTGGTAGGCAGACCTAATACCGGAAAATCAACTTTACTAAATTCAATTATGAATCAAAAAGTGGCGATTACCTCTCACCTACCCCAAACCACCAGAAAGAATATGAGAGTGGTGTACAGTAGCGATAAAGGCAAGATTATATTTTCGGATACACCCGGAATTTTTAATAAAGTCGAGGATTTGGTGAGTAAGAAAGTTAATACCGAGGCGCCAAAGGAATTGAATAGAGCCAATGTACTGGTGATGGTGGTGGATATTTCCAGACCAAAGAGCGAGGAAGAAAATAAAGTGATCGGTTTGATTCGAAAAAGCCCGGCAAGGAAAGTTTTGGTATACAACAAGATTGATGTGGCCAAGGGTACTAAAGATCATTTTAGTGAATACAATTATTTGGAAGATGAATTTGAGAAAGTGGTGATAATTTCGGCTATAAAAGGGACCAATGTGAAAGATGTGGTTAATAAGATTTTTGATTTGCTGCCCGAGAGTGACGAGGAGACAATTGAAAAGGACGCAGAAATATTGGAAGCCAAAGGAAAACCAGTAATTGGAATTGGTTCAAACGAATTTGTGGAAGAACTGATTAGAGAAAAAGTTTACTTATTCTTGAGAGATGAATTGCCCTACACAATTAATGTAAAAGTTAACGAGATTAAAGATAAGGGCAAAATTATTGTGGTAAAAGCCAGTATTGTTACTTCGGTGGAAAGATATAAAAAGATGATAATTGGACTGGGGGGACGAAGAATTAAAGAAATTGGTTTTAACGCCAGAAAAGAATTGGAAATTATGTCGGGAAAGAAGGTGTTTTTGGAATTGGATGTGAAAGTAGACAAGCACTGGCCAGAGAATATTATGGTATAACCTAAATATAGAGATTTATTTTATGATGAAAAATAAAAGCAAAAATAAAATAAATAAAGTAAGCGAAATGGGGACGGGATTGGCTTCGAAAGCTAAGAAGGGCCAGGTTGAGTTTTTGGATTTTTTGAAAGGCTACAATGTGATTGGGATGTCGGTGGGTGTGGTGATTGGTAATGCAGTGAAAGACTTGGTGTCCTCGATTGCGTCGAATTTGATTATGCCTTTGGTGGGAATGGTGACTCCGAGTGGATCTTATAAAGATATTGCTCTAACTATTGGAGAAACACAATTCAAAGTAGGAGCTTTCTTGGGTAGCCTGTTGGATTTTTTGATTATTGCATTGGTGGTCTTTGTAGTGGTAAAAAAAATCTTGAAGATAGAAGTCGGTAAATAAAATGCTGAAACTAATAAATGTATCTAAAAAATTTAAGGACTTTGAGGCGCTGTCGGAGATTAATTTGGAAATCGAGACAGGCAAAGTAATTGGACTTTTGGGTCCAAACGGAGCGGGCAAAACGACTTTGATGCGAATAATTACCGGATTTTATGGAATGAGTGGCGGAGAAATGAAATGGGACAATAAGGCTTTTGATCCAAAATTAATTAAATTTAGAAAAGAAATTGGCTATTTGCCGGAGAACAATCCTTTGTATGTGCAAATGTCGGTGGGAGAATACTTGGAATTTGTGGGAAATATTAAAGGAATTGAAAAAGAAAAGTTGGAAAAAGAGGTTAAAGAAAAAATTAAGAGCTGTGGATTGGAGAATGTGGCCATAAAAAAGATTGAAACTTTGTCCAAAGGATATAGACAAAGAGTGGGACTAGCAGCAGCAATGCTATCCGATCCAAAACTTTTGATCCTAGACGAAGCGACATCCGGATTGGATCCAAATCAAATTATTGAAGTACGAAATTTAATTAAAAAATTGGCCAAAAACAGGACTATTCTTTTTTCGACACATATTTTGCCGGAAGCCAAGGCAATTTGCGACAGATTGCTAATTATAAATAAAGGGGAAATTGTACTTGATGAAGAAACATCTAAAGTTAAAAATATTGAGAAAAAATTTATTGAATTAACAGCATGAGACAAATACTG
>QKGR01000053.1 GCA_003250375.1 Candidatus Shapirobacteria bacterium
GCAATAAATAAAATTAAGAAGAATAAGGATAATTTGAGAATTGGAATTGAAGGAAAGGATGAGTTTATAGATTGGCTGGTGGATGAGACAAATATTGAAAAAGAGGTAATTAAAAACGAAAATACGGAATTGTTGAAAGGAATTTTGGATAAACTGAAGCCGGAATACAAAGAAGTGTTGGTTCTGAGATTCTTTGAAGATAAAGATTATTCGGAAATTGGTGACATTTTACAAAAACCTATAGGAACAGTAGGAACACTAATTTCGAGAGCAAAAGAACAATTTAGGAGGATATATGAAAAAACAAAATAAAGTCAGCGAAGAGACGCTGAAAATTATTCAAAATAAAAAAATTAGACCGATTCCAAAGTGGGAATTTGTGGCCAAAAATTGGTTGTTGTGGCTGATGATGGGAGGAAGCCTTGGGGTAGCTATGGTGGGATCGAGCTTGTCGTGGTTTGGATTGGTGGGCGAAGAAATTGAGCCCTATTTGGGGATTGGGCTGATGGTGATTTTTGCCATCGGGGCCTATGGATTGTTTGAAAGGACAAAGAAGGCGTATAAATTCGTGAAATGGCAGGCTTTGGTGGTGATAATATTGATTGGAGTAATTAGCGGAGGAGTGCTGTACTTGTCGGGGATGGCGCAAAAAATGGATGGAGAACTGGAAAGAAGTGTGCCCTACTATAGGAATTTGGCGCCTCTAAAGATGGAAACATGGAGCCAGGCTGAGGAAGGGAGACTATCGGGAAAAATTACTAAATTATTGGGAAATGGGCAAATCGAAATTAATGATTTTGAGGAAAAGACTTGGGTAATCGACTATAACCAAGCAATAGTGAGAGGGAGAGTGGAGATGGTAGTGGGAGGAGAAATTAAGATTATTGGAAAGATGGGTGAGAATGGAGAGTTTGTAGCGAGCGAAATTCGACCTTGGGTGGGAAGAATGGAAACTAAGTGAAAGAAAAAGGGTTGAGGATTTGTATTAATAATAGACAAGGCCTGTCTGTTTATTAATTAAATTAAAAAGAATGAATAAAACTCAAATCACATTGGGATTGGCTGCATTAGCCTTGGGCTTAGTGGCAGTTAATTCTCTAAAACCTAGTTTGGCTTATCAGGGCGATATTAATGTTAAGGGCCCAAATTATACTGAAGAAAGACATGAGACCAACGTCGAAGCCTTCAAGAACAACGACTACAAAAAATGGTCGGAAAACATGGCCGGACGAGGGGTAACCCGATTTGTAAACGAAACTAATTTTGCTGAATTTGCCAAGGCTCAAGTAGCCGCACTCAATGGCGACAGTAGCTTGATTAATAGCTTTAGAGAAGAAAATGGAATGGGCATGGGAAGCAGAAATGGAAATGGAAACGGCCAAGGAATGGGTCGATACAATAGATAAGGATGAGTTTAAATAAATACCCCCTTATGATGAGGGGGTATTTTTGTGCTTAAGAAAAATTTGTCGATAATAGGGCAAATGCCAGATGAGATGGAAAATGGAAACAAGGGCCATGACAATGCCAAACTCAACATGAAACCAAAGAAAAGGAAGGTACCAAGAAAGAGAAAGCTTGGCGTCGATAGAGAAAGCTAGAATAAGACCGAGAAGGCCGGTGACAAGAAAAGAGACTAGAAGAATGGTGTTCCAAAGACGACGATGAGTAAGCTGGGTAATTTTGCCTTGCTTGGACAAAGTTAGACTAAGAAAATATAGAGTGAAAACGAGAAAGGTGATGAGGAAGAAATTGTATTGCGACATGAGTTAGTTTAGAGAAATAGCAGCAGCAGGGCAACTATTGATAGCCATAAGAAGGGTGTTGGAATCTAAGTTTGTGTTGGAGGTGACGACGGCTTGGCGAGTGGCTTGATTGAGAGAAAAATGAGAAGGATCGATACGGACACATTTACCACAACCACGGCAGCGATTGGAGAGAATGGAGAGCTGAGTGGCAGCAGCTTGGGTGACGATTTTTTGCTGGAGCTGTTGGGAAGAAGAATCGGAATCTGAAGCTGAACTGGTGGTAGAAGTGGTGGAATTTGACTGCTGACCATAAACATAGATAGCAGCCAGGGCTGAGGAAAGAACGATACCAGAAATAATGATAGTGGGAGTATTTTTCATAAAAGGATGATAAAAAATATTGCTGAATTTCGGCTGAAAGTTTGCAGAAATTAGAGCCTGTAGGTATAATTTTATGATGAAGAAAAAATTATGCAAGTCGAAAAATGACTATGTCTTTTTTGGGGTGGCAGGAGGATTGGGAGAGTATTTTGGGATCGATGCAATGCTGGTGAGATTGGGATTTGTGATTTTGACAGTGTTGGGTGGCGCGGGACCGGTGATTTATATTCTGATGGCAATTATGATGCCTGAGGCAAGAGCAAAGAAGGAGAAAGTTGAAGTCGAGGAAATGGAAATTGAAGAGGAAGGTGAAAAGCTTGAAGAAAAGACAGGTGGGGAAGAAAAAACAAGCTCGGATGCTTTGGCATATATTTTGATCGGAGTGGGAATTTATGGATTACTGAGACAAATTTTGCCAATGGATTGGTTTAGTTTGAGTAATATTTGGCCAGTGGCTTTGATAATTGGAGGTGTTTATTTAATTGTTCGAAAATAAGATGAAAAGAGGAGAGATACTTCGAACAGGAATGGGGGTGGTATTGGTGGTGTTTGGTTTGAATTGGTTGGCGGTGAACTTTGGCTGGGATAATTTTTTGGCAAGAATTGATTGGGAAATTGTGTGGCCGGCGATTCCCCTATTTGCGGGCTTGAGTATTTTTTCCTGGAAGGGAGCTGGAAAAATGCTATTTGGATTGGCGGTGACCATTCTTGGAGTGGTGGTGATGGTGATGAGACTTTTTGGGATGATGTAGTGTTTCTTCTTGAGGTAAAGTAAAATGGTCGCTTGTGGGTAAATTACAATTGAGTATGGCGTTATTGTGTTCCAAAACAGGATAGAGATAATAGCCTTTTTTGCCAAATATTAGACTTGATATCATTGGTTTTCTATACTTGCGATTGATACCATCATTAGCATCTCCAGCAAAAACAGCAACACCAATCCGATTAAATGAATCATAAGAAGGAACGATGGTAGGTTGACCGCGAATTGTTGTTACCTGTCCGGCGATATTTGAAGCGGCAAACTCAATAATTTGACCTTGATGTACCGGATTAGTTTGACTAGCGTCTGGTAGTGGCCAGGTGAGAATGGACCGTAATAATAGTGAGGGTTTTATTCTATTGTTATTGAGAAGAACTAACTGAGGTTTTGAGACAGCTACTGATGGAATTCTAAAATCATAAATAGACAAATGTGTACTTAACCATTGCTGCAACTGCTCCTGTATTTTTGGAGTAAAGTCTTGGTTGAGTCTTAATAAGAATTGAGCTAAAAGTTCTTGCTGTATAGATAGACGACTGCCTCTTTTTTGTGGTGTAAGGAGATCCCAAGGAGGTGCTTCTGGAGTAGACGCTAAATCACAGCGTCTCGACTGGGGATATTTTTGTCTAAATTTCTCGAATATCGTTTCTACATGGTCCACCTTGAGTCTTATAATATCACAAATTAGCAGATATTGACAGATACTGCTAAAATGACTAGAATAGGGCTATGGAGTATCCAAAATTTACACAGCTTGCAGCTGAGACTTTGGAAAGATCGGTAGATATTTCCAAACAAAAACAAAATCCAATTGTGGACGAAGGCCATTTGTTGATGGCACTGGCTGAAATTTCGGGGAGCAGCAGAGAGCTTTTGGAGTCGATGGGAAATTTTGGGACAATTTGGAGCGAAGTGGATAAATTGGTGGAGAGCTTGGCGAAAAGCGAAAGTGGGGCTAATGGGCAACCAATGTTTTCTTCCGGGTTCAACCGAGTGATTCAAACAGCAGTTGATGAGAGTAAAAAATTGGGCGATGAATATGTGTCCCAAGAAATGCTACTTTTGGGAATACTTAAGTCGGGAAGTAATGAGGTAAAAAGGATATTGACGGAGAGCGGGGTGAGCGAGGAAAATTTAATTGAGGCAATTAAAAATTTACGAGGAGGAAATCCTGTGAATTCAGAAAGTTCAGAAACAACATACAAAGCTTTAGAAAAATATACAGTCGACTTGACGGCGTTGGCAGAGAAAGGAAAAATTGATCCGGTAATTGGGAGAGAAGAAGAAATTAGAAGAGTGATGCAAGTATTATCGAGAAGGACTAAAAATAACCCAGTACTGGTAGGAGACCCGGGAGTAGGAAAAACTGCTATTGCCGAAGGATTGGCAATGAGAATTATTAATGGAGACGTACCTGAGTCGCTTAAAAATAAGAAATTATTAACTTTGGAAATGTCAACATTGTTGGCGGGAGCAAAATTTAGGGGTGAATTTGAGGAAAGATTGAAAAAAGTGATTGATGAGGTAGTAAAAAGCGAAGGAAAAATTATTTTGTTTATTGATGAATTGCATACGATTGTGGGGGCTGGCGGATCGGAAGGGGCGGTGGATGCGTCGAACATGTTGAAGCCTGGTTTGGCTCGAGGAGCGTTGAGAGTGATTGGGGCGACAACATTGGGAGAATACAGAAAATATATTGAAAAGGACCCGGCTTTGGAAAGAAGATTTCAGCCAGTGATGGTGGAGCAGCCAGATGTGGATAGTACTATTTCGATTCTAAGGGGAATTAAGGAAAAATATGAAATTCACCATGGAATTAAAATTACAGATGGAGCATTGGTGGCAGCAGCAAAATTGTCGGATAGATATATTCGGGATAGATTTTTGCCAGACAAAGCAATTGATTTGGTGGACGAGGCGGCTTCGAGCCTAAGAATTCAAATGGAGTCCTCCCCTACCCAAATTGATTCTTTGGAAAGAAAATTGCGACAATTGGAAATTGAAGAAAAGGCATTGAAAAAAGAAAACAAGGAATCGACAGAAAAAAGATTGGAAGAAGTGAAAAAAGAAATAGCTGAATTGAGAGAAAAGTATGCTGAAATTAAAACAAAATGGGAAAAGCAAAAAGAAATGCTTGAGAAGGTGCAAAAATCGAGAGCAGAGGTAGATAAGTTGAAATCGGAATTGGAAGCGGCAGAAAGAGGGGTGGAGCTAGATAGGGCAGCGGAAATTAAGTACGGAAAATTGCCGGATAAACAAGCAGAATTGAGCGAAGCAGAAAAGGCTTGGAATGAGATTCCTGAAGATGAACAAATTGTGCGACAGGAAGTGACGGAGGCGGATATTGCCAATGTGGTGTCCAAATGGACAGGAATTCCGGCAACTAAACTTCTAAAAACAGAAACGGCAAAATTGAAGAATTTGGAAGAATTAATTAGCAAGAGAGTAGTGGGGCAAGACGAGGCGGTGGCAGCAGTGGCCAATGCAGTGCGAAGATCGAGGATGCATTTGGGTGAGGAAAACAAACCGACAGCGACGTTCCTATTCTTGGGACCGACGGGAGTGGGCAAAACAGAAACTGCCAAAGCTTTGGCGGAACAATTGTTCAATGATGAAAGAGCCATTATTAGAATCGACATGTCGGAATATTCGGAATCGCATTCGGTAGCCAGACTAATTGGATCGCCTCCGGGATATGTGGGCTATGATGAGGGCGGACAGCTGACGGAAGCAGTGAGAAGAAAACCTTATTCGGTGGTGCTTTTGGATGAAATTGAAAAAGCACATCCGCAACTGTTTAATGTATTTTTGCAGGTATTTGACGAAGGTAGACTGACCGATGGGAAAGGGAGAACGGTGGATTTTACCAATACAGTGATTATTATGACTTCGAATATTGCCTCGGATATTATCCAAGCTTATGATGAAAAATCAAAGGATAAGGAGAAAATGGAGGCTGATGTATTTGAGGTGGTAAGAAGTAGTTTTAGACCGGAATTTTTGAATAGAATTGATCAGATAATTTTATTCAATAAACTAGGCAAAAAACAGATTGAGGAAATTGTGAAGATTCAGGTAGAAAGAGTGATAGAAAGATTGAAAGAACAGGATGTAATTTTGAATCTGACGGATAAGGCCAAGAAATATTTGGTGGAAAAGGGATACGACCCAATATTTGGAGCCAGACCGTTGAAGAGAATTATTCAATCGGAATTGCTGGATAAAATCGCAATGACATTGCTGGATCGAGAAGAAGATAGTGGGGCTGCCCTACTGGCGGATGAAAAAGGCGGAAAGCTAGTAGTGGAGATGATGAGCTAAAGTAGATTTCAGTTTTCAGATGTCAGTTGTCAGAAAAACAAGGTAAAATACAGGAATTAGTTTCTTATTGCTAAATGTGTCCGTAGTTTAATGGATAGAATCGCGGCCTCCGAAGCTGCTGATATGGGTTCGATTCCCATCGGACACACAAGAGCTATTGTTGACCTGGGAGAGATTTTCGAAGCTCATCTAGGTCCATGGAATTGGGATCGAAATTCATCATGTTCTGCTGAAGATTTTGCATGGTTTGAGTGAGATCGGTGAACTGAATGTCGGAAGGTGTGGCAAAATCGGCATCGGTGAGAGTGGTAGCTTGGCAGTGATATTCGAGCTGTTTGTTGAGATCGACCTGGGAATTGACGTTTTCGGAGGCTTCAGGCTGAGAGTCGGTGTCGGCAAAAGATTCCAAATTCATTTTGATTCCCTGATGCATTTTGTTGTTCCAGGTGTACATTGTTTGTTGATCGCCGACAGCGTTGATGAGCATTTCACCCTGATCGTCGGAGACGGTGGTGCTTTGCTTGAATTTGTTGCCCATGATCCAAACTTCGCCTTTGACTTGGCCATTTTCGTCGGAAGATTGCCAGGTGCAATGCTGAGAAGCACCGGAAGTTAGAAGATCTTTGAGAGTAGTTTGAAGTGTTGGAGAATCGGATTGGGTGGGTTGAGTTGAATTGTTGGCGGTAGGAGTAGTCTGAGAATTAGTACAAGCAGATAAGAAAAATGAGGAAAGAATAATCATGAGAGGAAGAGAAGTTTTGGTCATAATTAATTTTAACATTTTGAGCGATTTGGGAATGATAATAGGAAAATGCCTCAGGATTTGGTAAAATCCTGAATCTTATATAATAGAAGTATGAAGAAAGCAGCAACCAGGATAAACGACAATCTGTTCTACGACGAACGCTCAGCTGGTGGAATTGTGTTCAAAATTGAAGATGGAAAAGTACTGTGGCTTGTGGTGAAAACTATGAGTGCCAAAAGTTTTCGAAGAGATGGGGTTGAAGTTAAGAAGAAAATTCTTTGCAAATTTCCCAAAGGACATTTGAAGGATAATGAATTTTTGAAACAAGCAGCGCTAAGAGAAGTGGAAGAGGAAGGAAAGATTAAGGCGGAAATTGTGAGCAAAATTGGATCGAATAATTATATTATTTGGGACAAAATTAGCAAAAGGAAGATTATTAAGAAAGTAACTTTCTTTTTGATGAAGTACGCGGGAGAAAGTAGTCTGAAGTATTATGATATGGAGAATATTATCGATAGGGAGTGGTTGGACTACGACGAGGCGGGAGACAAGCTGGCCTATGATTCGGAAAAGGTACTACTTGGCAAGGCGAGAATTAAGCTTGAGGAGTATTTGAAGAAGGGTGAATAGACCCTATTCTGGGCTAGTATTGTTTAGTTTGGTGAATTTTGGATTGATTTAAAGTATAATCGACAGGTACTGAGAGAAGCTTGTAGTACGTCTACGCTAAAGCTACGGCATGGCAGGTAGTGGTTTCCGCCTGAGGCGGATCTACGCTACGCTTCGACATTGCACCCTACAAAGTCGGGTGGATAAGAATTGGCTTTACTGGAGGAGTCGCATAGTGGTTCATTGCACAGACCTGGAAAGTCTGCGCCTCACAAGGGCTCGCGAGTTCGAATCTCGCCTCCTCCGCAAATATGAATACAACCATTAAGGTTAACGGTAACGATACTCTTTCGGGATCATTTATTTCGTCTATCGACAGTAGAAATGAAATACTCTTCGATAATGGTGAATTAGTTAGAGTTATATTTACTTTTAATAGAAACACGAAGGATATGCAAATAAAACCATCTTTTAGTGGTGGAGGAAAAGATACTGAACTAATAGTTCTTTTGGAATTACCATGGCTTACTGATAGTAGTCAGGGAATTGTAAGCCCAATGGAACTAGCAAAGTTGGATGATGGAAGATTGGTTTCTTTTCAGTTATGGGTCAGAAAAATTGCAGAACCATACATAGAGATTGTTTATTCGTTTTATATAAGAAATGCCAACTAAGAAAGATCCAGAAAGCGAATTTTATGGTTCCTTACTTGATGATAAGGTAAATAAAATTAAAGAAGATAGTGATGAAAAAATAAGTCAAGTAAACTTAATCATGATTGGCGTTGTTTTGTTTATAGTTATTACTTTTATAATTGAGATTTATCATACAAACGCAGATAGGATTAAAGATAAAGATATGTACTTACAATATACCCAAATGTATAAAGATTATTTTGATGAGTCTTCAGAATTGAAAGAGGTTGTAAATAATGAACTGCTAATTATTAAGGACCTTGAAAACAAACTTGAAACATTGAAAGCAAGAAATCCATATTTGAAATAGTATAGGTTCCTGTGAGTGATTTTATTTGATCCTGGGATCAAGTCTGTATATCTCATGTTTATAAATTTGCTATATATTTGTGGAGATAATCTTAAAACAATCCCCTTTTGAAACACCTAAACCGATATTAAATCCGCTCCCTTGACTCTCTTCCATAAATGGCAATTCGACACTAAAGTCATGCTTAGGTACGAACGTTTCTTTTATACCATCGAATAAATATGTGACCGATGGATTAATTATCAACTTTGATGAGTTTTTACCAGTAAAGACGGGAGAGATATTAAATGTTATATAGTTATCAGTTTGAATTTCGCCGGATGATCTAGCGAATATTTCTGAACCCTTTCTTGGATATAAGCGGATTGTGTTTAAATCTCCATCAAGAATATTAATTGTGTAATACTCTTCCGGCTTCTTGTTAGTTTTGTCTCCATAGCTAAAAAATAATGTAGGATTCTTACTATTATTCGTCTTGTCTAAAAGAGAGAAGACAATAGTAATCTCTTGATTAGCCTTAAGTTTGGTCTTTGACCATACTGCCCAATTTGGAAAACCGGGAAATCCAGGGCAATAAAAACCATTCTCATCTGCGATGAAATCTTTTTTATAAAAATTCCACTTTTCTTTATCAAAATTTGTTTCGATCTGGTTAATTTTGTTTACTTCTGTCGTGGCAGTATTTAGGGGTACAGCGTTGTCTTGATTGACCATTTTGTTATCGACAGCACATATTTGATTATTGCTTTGGCTCTGGTTATTGATTATTTTCGTAGAAGTTTGCACTGAACTAAAGTAGGCGATAACAGCCGGGATAATTGCAATTAATAATTTGGTAAAGTTATTCGATTCTTTAGAGAATAGCCACAATCTTATGCCTGATTTAATATTCATTCTTTTTTCACTGTTATTCTTAGACATAATATTAAACAAATGACACTAGTATAGAGCTTGAATTTTGCATATCTTATTTATACTCTCTCATAGATAAAGTTATAAGGATAGAAAGGTTTCATATCCAGCTACTCCGTACTTGTGAACAATTAATTGAGGATATTCGTGATATGATATTGAATGAAATATTTCAAAGATTCAAATCAGTTCGGTAAAAAACGAAGTTTTAATAATAGAAACAACGACAGACAAATGTACCCTGCCGTGTGCGGCAAATGTGGTCGAGATTGCCAAGTACCCTTCCAACCTACCGGTGCCAAAGAAGTGCTGTGCAGCGACTGTTTTGAGCAAAGCGGTGGAAAAAGCCGAGCAAAGTCTTTTGGACCAAGAAGAGAGGAACATCATCATCAAGGTAATTTTCAACTTGATGCCATAAATGCTAAATTGGACAGAATCTTGGAAATTCTTGAGCGACAATAATCTAAAACTACGTTTTATTTTTTGCCGATTTAACGACATTGTATAATTAGGCATGGTTGGGAAGAAAAGTATGCAAGTAGCTGCAATACATTATGATTTTTGGGATATATGGACGGATATTACCCCTATTGAGAAAAAGGCAATAGAAGTGACTATTAGGGCGCGGGATAAAGTAATTTCATCAGTGCCAAAGGAGGAACTAATAGCAATTTATGTGAAAGGTAGCTTTGTGAGACGGGAAATGAACGAAGGTAGCGATGTTGATATGGTGCCAATAGTTTTACACACTTCTTTTGAGGGAAGAGCGTTTGGGGTGAATGATAATGATATTGATCCAGTAATGGTCGTACCGTTGTCGATTGAGGAATTTGAAAGTAATGAATTAGCGACAAAAAGTGACCTATCAATTGACCTGAGGGCGAAGCCGGACAGATTTCTTAGAATGTTGGACGAAAGTAGAATTATTTTTGGACAGAAAATAGAACCAGGTAATTATCCAATCAGGAGTGATGCTGAGGCATATAAAGATGAAATTGAAATTATTTTGAATGGCTATGTCCCCCAGTTTTTGGAAGGCAAGATTGATTTTTCTCCTCTGCTTAAAGAGTTTTTCTGGATGACGGAAATGGAGTTGGCTTCCAAAGGTGTGTCTGTTCCACATACTTTTTTGGGGATAGCTGAAGCATCGCCAGCAAGCCATTTGATTCACGAGGCATTAAGATTAAGAGAAAGTGGAAAATTGGATAGAGAATCTGGTGTTAGATTTGTGCAAAAATTACAGGAATTTTTGAGATAGATATATAGTTAAAGTTGGTTTCGAGATAAAGATGTTGTTATTTAAGTGTTTTTCCGGAATGCAGATGAAAATGTATTTGGCCGATTTCTTGACGATCGCCTCCATTGGTTAATATTGAATAACCAGATTTATCCCAGCCCAAATCTAAAACTATATCTTTAGTTACTAAATAAAGCTCGGAAATATATTCAGAATCTTCTTTGGTAAGTTCGGTAATAGATTTAATGGCTTTTTTGGGAACGATAAGAATGTGCTTTTCCCAATAAGGTTTGGGGTGCCAAAAAGCAATTACTTTATCGGTTTCTTTAATTCTTTTGACTGGAAGAAATTTGCTAAATTTTCCAAAAGCTAACCCAACAACTAAATCTCCTATGGGTGATTTTGCTAATTCAAAAATATTTTTTGAAAGATTCATTAGGTAAATTATAGATTAAGAAGATAGTTGCTACGATGCACGATCTATTCCGTTCTTATTAAGATTTTTCGACAGAGAGATTGGTTTTTTTGACAATCAGATAAATATAAATAAGATCGAAGATGGAACAAAGTAGCCCAACGACAAGAATAAAGGGGCGATACACTATAAGACCCATTAGTATTGATGGTGCGAGAGTTCCAATCCATTTTGCAAGGGCGATGGAAAAACTTTGGCCAAGGGAACCATGGGTAGAATACATTTGAATAAAGAGAATGCTCATTAGAAGATTTTGAAGGAAGGCGGAATAGTAGACAGCCATGCTTTTGAACTCAAAAATAAAGAGGAGTTGGAGAATAATTGAGGTGGTAAAAACTAGTAGCGACCATATTGGTGAGTTTTTGGTGTACTTGAAATAAAGATAGACAATGAAAGCATCAGCCAAAAACCAAATGAGGTTGACGAAGGCCTGAGGACTAATACTTGTGGAAGTAAAACCACGATAGGTATAAATCCCCTCCCAGGCGATATTTAGAGCTAGGGCAAATAAGGGCATGCCGACGAACTTTTGCTTGAGTGCTAAACGAATAATTTGTATGTAGACTATCGTCCAAGCAATACCACTAAGAAGTGATAAAAATATATCCATATGAGCAATTATATATGGAGATTATGGGGAGAGAAAGATAATAACTGTCTACTGTCTTTGTTTGTGATGATTGTATAATTAGGCATGGGAAGTATTAAATGGAAGTTACTTGGAAAGAAAATAATTTTTGAATCGAAATGGCTAACAATTGAAGACCGATCATATGAATTACCAGATGGTACAAAAGTCGATAACTACTATCATTTGAATAGGCCGGATTATGTATTGATTTTAGCTTTAGACGAGCAAGATAAACTTGTAGTAGAAAGACAATACCGAAGAGGGGTGGATGATTTTGTGTATGAACTACCTGCAGGGTGGATAAATGAAGGAGAGACAGCAATTGATGCTGCCAAAAGGGAATTAAAGGAAGAAACTGGCTATAATGCAGAAGGGAATGAGGTTTATGAGCTTTATCCACAACCAGGATTCAGCTCAATGAAGGCTAAAGTGGTGATATTGAGAATTAGTAAAAAAGGAGACGCCAATCTGGAAAGCGATGAGAATTTGACATATAGAATGCTTGGAATGAATGAGATAAAGAGAATGATTCGAAACAATGAAATTAAGGATATGGGTTTTTTGTCGGCGCTTAATTATGTTTAAATGAAATTTGTTCTAGTTGTATAATTGAGAATGAATGAAATTGTTTCGACGACGAATGTATTTATTAAGCAAGGTAATAAGTTTTTAGTTTTGAGACGAGGGAAAGATGTGGATGTTTTTAGGGAATTCATAATGGGTCCGGGAGGAAAACAAGATGATGGTGAAGGAGTTCATGAAACGGCAGCAAGAGAAATGCTTGAAGAAACCGGACTACAAATTAAAGAATTAAAACTTCGAGTAATTGGAACTCACAATCATTCGTATAAAAACAAAACATACTTGGTTTTTGTTTTTGTGGCAGAATACGACAAAGGTGAATTAATTGACAGTAATGAAGGTAATTTGGAATGGCTGACAATAGAAGAACTGTTGAATGAAGAAAAATTATGGGCAGACTTAAAAATTTACCTTCCACATATTATTGGAAACGACACACACATTATGTCTTCATATTTGGAATATAACGATAAATTCGAGATAGTAGATTCACGGATTGATTATTGCTAATTTATATTAGTACTGTCGGATCGATATGAGTTTACTACGGATACCTGAAAAGCTATGGAGAAAAGACAGAAAGTCCGTATATAATTAGTTGTGCTTGAAGAATACAAGGTTTCGGAAAAGGAGATAGTTCGAAGAGAGAAGGCGTTTTTGGCTTTGACGCTGAGTCTGTTTTTGGGGATATGGTTGGCGTCGATAATTCTAAGTTTTCCAATTTCCAAATATATTTTCGGATGTGTGGCAGTAGTTTTTGTAGTGTTGAATTTGTGGCTAAAAAAGTTTTTTGATGATTATTTGAAATCTAAAATTTATTTGTCCGATGATTTGATAGCTAGAGAAAAAGGAAAAAGAAGAGTGGAATTTCGATTGAAGGTTATTAAAGAAATTAAAATTAAGAGGACGACTAGAAATGAGATTAGAGAAGTTTACTTGAAGTTCTTGGGAGGAGAAAGTTTGTTTATTAATGGAATGAGTGAGTTTGATGAATTGGTGGAGAGTTTGATGAAAAAAATTGATAAAATGGTACAAGTAAAGAATAGTGTTGAGATTATGGACTTTGACGGAGTGTGGTTCTACCCTACTTTAGGATTAATTTTGAGTTTTCTGACTGTTGGCTTGTTTAAACTAATGATGAATATGGGCGATGCGGCGCTGACAATATTGTTTTATGTGGCGGTGGTTTATGTGTTTGGTGTAGCCTTGTATTTGGTAATTTCGAAACCGATAGCAAAGAGATATTAGTTTATAATGTTGTTATGGATTTATTAAGCTTTTATCTTGGCACTAGATACTCGAAGTTAAAGAAGGATCAGAGGACGGGTTTTTTGTTGACTTGGTTGGTAATACCTATGGTGCTGAGCACTGGAATTATTTCACTACTATTGAAAGACATTGTGCTTGGGATTGTAGTGGGGTTAGTTTTGACTTTTGTACTGGGGAGAATAAGAAGATAAGTGTTTGTCACTTAATTGCCTTTTTTAAGGTAAAATAACTTGTGTTGAAAACAGACAAGAATGTAAGGATAGCTTATATACTTTCTTTTTTGAGTGAATTATATTTTCCTATTTCAGTTTGGTTGTTTTATTATTTGAGATTTCTTGACTTCAAACAGATTGGAATACTGACAGCAGTTAAATTAATATCATCAAATTTATTCGAAGTACCAACGGGAGTGTTTGCAGACACTTTTGGTAGAAGAACTTCTATTGTGATTTCGTTTTTCTTATATGGCCTGGTAATGCTTGGTTTTGCAAATATTTCGGTATTTTGGATGTTTATAGTGCTAGATATTCTTAAAGCATTGAGCAATGCGTTTTTGTCGGGAAGTTTGGAGGCTTTAGTATATGATTCTCTTAAAGAAAAGGGACAAGAACAATCATACGACAAGGTGGTGGCCAATATGGAATCTTTGGCATGGTTGGGATTATTTATCTCGGCGATTGGAGGAGGTTTTCTTTATTTCTACTGGTTTAGATCACCATATATTTTGCAAGGAATATTGTACCTCAGTGCCTCAATTGTAGCTCTTGGATTAACGGAACCGAAAATTGATTCAGAAAAATTTGCTATATCTGATTTGATTTCAATAAACACTGTTGGATTTAAAGAACTGTTTGCAAACTTAAGAATTTCGCAACTATCAACTGTTTTTATTACACTCGGAGCCGGATATTTCTTTGCTTCTGAAATGTTGGGAATTTCGCAAGCAAAAGAATATGGAATGGACTCAAGAGGCGTGGGGTTCTTATTTGGAGTGGGGTACATAGTGTCGGCCTTGGCTTCACAATTTTATCCAAAACTAAAAGAAAAATTTGGGTCAAATAGACTGATTTTTGTGTGCGCCGGAATATTAACTTTATCATTTGTTCTGGCTAAATGGGTAGGAATATTTATGGGATCGATACTTATAATGGCTAGAATATCCAGCTCAACCACTTTTCGAAATAGCAGATCGAGCGTAATTAATGGATTGATTAGCTCCAAGAATAGAGCAACAACAATATCTACATTAGTATTATTATCCCAAGCTCCTATGGCTTTTTTGGCGTATTTTATGGGTAATTATGTAGATAATAATACAGCCAATTCACTAGCGTGGATATTGGGGCTTGTGATGCTTGGAGTATTAGCGGGGCAAGCAATGTTCTTTAAAATAGCTAAACAGAAGAGTTTGGCAGTAGAATAAACAAAATGAGTAAGAATTTTAATTTTCAAGTTAATACGAGCTTTAATTCTAATTTTGGGAATAAGAAAAAGCGAAAGAGTCAGAAAATGACGGCACAGCAGGAGTATTGGCTAAATCGAATACTTAGGGATCATTCGAAGCAAATTTTTATTGTGCTGGTACTGTTTTTGTTGATGAATATTGTGGCCGTTGGGGCGATGATGTATTTTGGATATACAGGCGAGAACGCAAAGACAGAGAAGAATGTGGGAGTGTTCAATATTCAGCTGTCGAATTAATTAAGAGCGGAAGATATTGACCTTTTTGAATTAGGAATGGATAATTGATGGAGATATGAAAAAGAAAACTAATTGGAAACTGATAGGGAAAATGTTGTTGGTGTGCATAATAACGACATTTATGGTGTTGCCCTACACCTTAGCTTTGAGCCCTGAAATTGCGAAATTGTTTACACCATTAGTTTATGTAGTACAGATAGTTCAAAGTGGAATATTATTTGGAGGAGCAATATTTTTTGGGCTTAAATTAGCTAAAAAAACTGGATTTGGGATGGAAGTATGGGAAGGAGCGAAGCCAATTAGTTGGTTGAGGTCGGTGGCTAAAATTTCGGTTGGATTGGGAGTGCTGGCAGGAATATTGATAATTTTGCTGAGTGTACTATTTGGAAGCATGTCGGTGGATTTTTTGAGAGCAGAAGTGGAAGTGGCAAGATGGAAATCAATTTTGGCGTCGTTTTATGGAGGAATTGGAGAAGAAGTGCTATTCAGATTGTTCGTGATGAATTTGCTGGTGTGGATAATGATGAAAATTAAGAAAGAGAAGGAAGGAAAAGCGAGTGCAGTGAGTGTGTGGGTGGGAAATGTTTTAACTTCGGTACTGTTTGGATTGGGGCATTTGGGAATTACGGGTAGTATGACGACAATTACGGGACCGGTGGTACTGAGAGCAATTTTGCTGAATGGTGTGGGAGGAACAATATTTGGTTGGTTGTACTGGAAAAAAGGTTTGGAGTCGGCAATGATAGCCCATTTCTCGGCAGACATAGTGATTCATGTGATTACACCAATAGTGGGTGGATGGTTGGTGTAAGAAGAATTATTCGTAGCGGAGAGCATCAATCGGATTGAGTTTGGCGGC
Organism: Candidatus Shapirobacteria bacterium; assembly: GCA_003250375.1. Classification (GTDB taxonomy): domain Bacteria; phylum Patescibacteriota; class Microgenomatia; order UBA12405; family UBA12405; genus SZUA-533. The sequence continues at coordinate 16,239 of QKGR01000053.1, forward strand.
TTTTTGGGCTGGATAATAACCAAAAAAGGTACCAATTCCTAAAGTAACAGCTAGTGACAAGAAATAACTCCACCAGACAGCTATGGCTGAAATTTCGAATTTAATTAGTAGATAATAAACCAAGAATGAAAAAATAATACCGATAATGTAGCCAAGAAGACTCATAATAAGAGCTTCAAAAAGAAACTGTATTAGAATATGTTCTTCTTTGGCCCCAATGGCTTTTCGAATACCAATTTCTTTGGTTCTTTCGGTAACAGTGACATACATAATGTTCATAATACCAATGCCGCCAACTAGTAAGACAACAATACCTACGGCAGCAAGCAAAATGGCCATGGTTCGAGAAGAACCTACAGCAGACGAAACAGTAGTACCCATGTCGCGGACTCTAAAATCATCGTTCATGCCTGGTTTTAGATTGTGAGATTGACGTAGAACTGTAGAAATTTCATCGATGGCGGTGGGGATTGAAGCAACATCTTTGGCTTGAGCATTGATATTAAAACGACCATTTATACCAAGAATGTAGCGATTGGCCACTGAATATGGAGTAAAAATACTATCGTCGATAGTGGTAGGACCAACAGTGCCACCCTTATATTCCAAAAGCCCAATAACTTGATACTCTTTTTTGCCAACCATGATACTTTTTCCAACAACATCGGCCGTACGACTGCCAAACAATTCTTCAGCGACAACAGCACCAAGAACAACAACCTTATTTCTTTGTTCATCATCTTCGGAGGTAAAGAATCGACCCTGAAGTAGGTTTAAATTGGCGAGAGTTTGAAAACCGGGATCAGTACCAAGAACGGCGAGATTGCTTGAATTTCCTTGATACTGCATTTGAACTCGACCGGATAATTGAGGGACAACTATGAGCAGACTTTGAATGGGAGTAAGCTCAGAAACATCTTTGTAACTTAATTTAGATTTGGCGCCCTCAACAGTAGAGGGGGCGTTGATGAGAATGGTAGTGACACTGAGGCTAGAGTATTGTTGTTCAATTTCTTTTTTGGCACCTTGACCGAGAGCAACGACAATAACAATAGTTAATGAACCAATAATAATCCCCAACATGGTAAGAAAAGAACGAGTAGGATTGGCGACTAGTGATTTCCAAGCAAGACGGAAAGTTTTTAGGATTATTGAAGTACTGGTCATGTGATTTTGCCGTCGGAAAGATTGATAATTCGATGAGCCATTTTGGCAATATTGCGATCGTGAGTAACCATTAGAATAGTTTTTTTGTCTTTTTGATTGAGTTGAACAATAATATTCATAATTTCTTGACCAGTTTTACTATCGAGTGCACCGGTTGGTTCGTCGGCAAGAATTAAATCGGGATTATTAAGAAGTGAACGAGCGATGGCAACTCTTTGTCGCTGACCACCAGAGAGCTCGTTGGGGCGACGATTTAGTTTTTGATCAAGTCCCAACAAATTAAGAAGTTCGTGGGCTTTGGAAATGTTTTCCTGACCAAGATAGAAACCAGGTAAAAGGACATTTTCGAGTACAGATAAATTGGGGATTAAATTGAAGTTCTGAAAAATAAAACCTAAATTACGATTTCTAATTTCGGCTAATTTTGAAGAGGAAAAGCGAGAGACATCGGTAGAATCAAATAAATACTGACCGCTTGTAGGAGTATCGAGACAGCCAATTATATTGAGTAAGGTTGATTTTCCACTTCCAGAAGGACCCATGAGAGCAATGAAGTCTCCCCTATTAATTTGAAGATCGATTCCTTGAAGAACAGGATATAAAGTGCCGGATATTTCGTAAGATTTACGAATATCTTTTAGTTGGAGAAGAGGATTGCTCATAACAATTGGACAATATCGCCTTGTTTTAGACCGCTAATAATTTCAACCTCTTTGGCATCTGTGAAACCAGTTTCAACTTGTGTCTTTTGGATTTGATTATTGAGAACAAGGTTGACATATGAGAAGCCAGAGTCTCGATAAACGGCCTGGTTGGGAACAATAAGGATATTGTTCTGTTGTTTGGTGGTGAAAATAATTTGACCACTCATACCGTCGAGTAAATTATATGAAAGAGGATCGGTGATAGTAGCCTTAATTTTGTAGGTAGCAAGACCATTGGTGTCGATACTAGCTAAATTGGAAATAAAATCTGTTTGAGCGGGAAAGGTGACATTGGGAATAGAATCGATTTTTACCGAAACTTGTTGGTCGGAATTAATTTTGAGAACTTCAGTATCCTCAGCCATGGCTTCGAAATAGATGGAACCAGGAGTGGTAATTGTAAGGACAGGAGTGGAGCTTTGAGTGTTGGTAGTTTCAGCTTCTTTAATATTTATAGCAGAAACAAGACCCTCGATTGGGGCATATAGATAGGATTCTTTGAGGGCAATATTTCTTAGATCGACATCGAACACGGCCTTGTCGAGATTGTACTGATTGTTGTCCAAAGCACGACGAATAGTGTCGGTAATGATTTCGTCGGCGTAGGTAACTTGGGAAGTTTGGTCGAAATTATTACGAGCGATCATGTAGTCCTTGAGAGTGCGGTCGAGATTTTTTTGAACATCTTGAGTGTCCAAAGCGATTAGAAGCTGACCTTTCTTTACTAATTGTCCTTCTTTGACAGCTATTTTGGAAACTTTTCCGTTGACAGTGAATTTGAGGTCACGACGATCGATGGAAGTGGAACCATCGATAGCAAATGCAATCTTGAGATCGCCACGTCTAACCGTGGCAGTTTGAAGTTCTGATGTGTTGGAAGTGGAGCGAGACTGACGGAAATAGAAGTATGGTGGAATTGATAAAATAATCAAAATGGTGATAATAACGGCAACTTTTATTTTCATATTATTCCGAAACACCTTTAACTTTGACCACTTCTATTGATGAGTTGGATTGCCAAATGGAAAGATAAACACCTTTTCTAATTTCGGATAGGACAGATTTTAGATTGGAACCGGAGGCATCCCCAGAACCTTTTAAGATGAGAGTGCCAACAGGAATAGTAATATTGAGGTTTTGCTTTTCAACATTACTTGATTCGGAAAGTTTTAGAGCTTGGCGTTCTTCTTGAGTTAGTTGCTGGCGACGAGCTTTTTCTTCGTCGGTGATTTGTTTTAGTCCTAGTTCATTGGCGATAGTAAGTTGATTACCTTCAATACTGATGACATAACCGTTTATCTCAGCTTGACGCTCGGGTGTTGTTAGTGAGGATTCGGAGACTGACGATGAACTATTTTGGGTAGGGCGAAAAAAATACCAAGAAGCAACGAGAACGACCGGAATGAGAATAATTAGAGGAATTAGTTTTTTCATATATTAATAATACCAATGATGCTTAGTTTTTCTTTCAAAATATAAATGAGCAATTTGAAGTTGGATAAATCAGTAAAAGGGACATGTGGCATATGGTAGAATTTATTCGGAAATGAAGACTATTTATTTTGTACGACACGGGGTAACAAATCAGGGTGAGAGTAATTTTAACCAGATGGATAATGAGCCATTGAGTGAAAAAGGGAGACAACAGGCCAAAGCTATAGGGAAGAGATTTGAGAGTATCAAAATAGATAAGGTAGTGACTAGTCCAATGGAGAGAGCAATGGAAACAGCCAAAGAAATTGCGACTGAGATTGAAATTAGTCCATTGTTTGCGGAAATAAGAAAACCGAAAAATTTAATTGGGAGATCGAAAGATGAGCCTGAAGTAGGAGAAATATTGGGAAAAATTGAGGAAATGATTTTGAAGGACCCGGGCTGGCACTATGATGATGAGGAGAATTTTTTTGATGTAAAAGACAGAGGATTGGAGGCTTTGGAATATTTGGAAAATTTGGATGAAGAAAATGTGGTGGTAGTGGCTCATGCAAGGATGATTACGATACTGGTAGGACTAATGATGTTTGGGAAAGAATTTTCTCCTGAATTACTGGTAAAATTTAAAAGCTTTTTTAGGATGGGAAATACCGGGATAACAGTGTGTAATTTAAATGAAGGTAAATGGAAATTGTTCTGCTGGAACGATCGAAGCCACTGGATGGAATAGAACTGGTATGATTAATTTATAAAATGAGAAAACTGGGAATATTGATTACGGTATTGGTGGTGATAAATATTTTGGTGATGGATGTGGTGCTGGTGAATTTGTGGAACAGACCAAATCAGATTGAGACGAAGACAATTGTGGAAACAAAAATAATTAGTCAGGAGACGAATACAAGCCCGACGCCTTCAATTAAAGTTAGCCCTACAAAGAAAATGGAGGTTGACTCCCCTATTTTGTCGAAGACAAAAAGTGTGGCAGTAGTTCCGATTCCAGGAAGCGGGGAGACAAAGGAAAATAATTGGACGAATGTGTATGGATCGGAATTTTATTTTGATAGCGAGGATTATCCGGGGATGAGCGAGGCCTATTGGGAGGCAAATTTGAAATTGTTTAATGGAAACGGAAAGGCGTTTGCTAGGTTGTTTGATATTACGGCGGGGATTGAAGTATGGGGAAGTGAAATTTATAGTGAAAGCCAAAATTATGAGGCGGTAAAATCGGGAAAAATTAGCCTAAGACCAGGAAATAGACTCTACCGGGTACAACTAAAAAGCCTGACGGCCGATACGACGGTGTATAACTTTGGAACAATAAAAATAGTGTCGCTAAACTAACTATTGATTGGATTGAGGGAAGAGCTTTAGAACCCAACCAAAAAGTCCGTTGACTTTGTTTTCTTTATCGATTTTATTTTGGAGAGAGGTGTTCTGATAGAGCATTAAATCGATAGTAAGCTGGAGCTGTTCAAGCTCGGATTTGTTTTTGGTTTGAGTTTTGAGCTGTTCGAGCTGTTGGATAGTTTGTTGATTTTGTTCAATTTTCTGCTCAAGAGACTTGGTGACTTTTTTGTCGGAACCAAGAAGAGCTTTGACTAAGGAGCTTCGAGAATTGAGAGCATCAAAATCAGTTTTGATTTGAGATTGAAGCTGGGAATGAGCTTGAGCAATATCACTAACTTGCTGACCAATGCCACCCTTGGCACCAACAGTGTCGATGAGTTCTTGGACTTGAGTGGACACTTTGGAGAAACTTTCGGTGACAGCTTGATTTAGTTGCTCTGATTCTTGAGTTTGAACTGAAAGCTGTTGTTCTTCGCCCTGATTCTGGGTTTTAACTTGATTTTGATTCTCAACTTGAGAGCCTGAAGGAGAGGTGGAAGTGGCAGGGCTGCTTTTGGGGGCAGTAGTGGACTTAGGGGCAGTGGTGGCCTGGACTTGGCTTGAAGGTTGCTGTTGGGAGGCGGGCTGAGATGTGGCTTGATCGGATTTGGCGGAGACAGGAAGAGCAATTAATAAAAAGAGAAAAGAGAGAACGAGGTATTTTTTCATTTTCGAGGTTGGGTGAACAAATAATTAGTTGGTAATAAAATATTACACCCAGAAAGCGTAAGGTCAAAATTTATGGGATATGCCAAGAGACTTCAGTTTGTTTTCAGGATTAATTTATAAATTAAATTAATGAAAGACAAAATTGTATTACTATTGGTAACAATGGCTTACTGCGGGGTAATGATAGCAATGTAGTAATAGTGTAGAATTAATTAATGAAAGAAAGTAATCAAAATAACGAATGGATGAAATATGTTGAGCAAATTGAGACTAGTCTTGAGGAAATTTTTGGGAAGAAAGCGCCAGAAATGCCCAAAAAAGCGAAAGAAGTAATTGTGGAAATTAGTCCATACTTGGTGGTACTAATGCTGCTTCTTAGCTTGCCGGGAATATTGGCATTATTTGGAATCGGTACATATATGACATCCTGGATGCATATGGGGTATGGATTTGGAAATATATTTAGATTTAATGTTTTGATTAATTTGGTGGTGAGCGGAGTGGTAGTAGTGATGACTTTGATGGCAGTGCCAGGAATGTTTAAAAAAGAAAAGAGGGCCTGGAAATTGATGTTCTGGCTAAGCTTAGTGTCGGCAGTAGGAGCATTGTTAAGATTGGATTTGGGTTCGCTGATAATAGGCTCAGCTTTAAGTTGGTATGTGCTGTTCCAAATAAAAAGCTACTATAAGAACTGACGAAGGTTTTTTTGACTGATAAAATTATTGGGTGAGCGGAAATGTAATTGACGATTCTGTGTATGAGTGGATTTTGGGAATTAGAAATCCAGTATTGACGGAAATATTTAGAGTAATTACACATTTGGGTGATTGGAAAACAATACTGGTACTTGGACTGGTGTGGGCTGGTTTTATGACATTTTGGGGAGAAAAAAAGAAGGCGATAAGCTTGGTACTAATCTATGTGGTAGCAATTGGAGTGAATGAAATTTTGAAAGCGATGATTGGAAGAGGAAGACCACCGATTGAGGAAGCGTTGGTACTGGCAAGCAGAAATTCATTTCCGAGTGGACATGCTGTGTTTTCGGTTTTCTTTTTTGGAAGACTGATTGATTATTGGGAGGAGAAAGTTAAAAGCAAATATAAAGTTGTTTTGAAGATATTAGGGGCAGGACTAATAATGGGAATAATTTTTTCGAGATTATATTTGGGAGTGCATTGGTTGAGCGATGTGGTGGGAGGAGCAATGTTGGGGCTAATTTGGTTTTGGATGTCGAAAAAGGTGGCAGAAACGGACTAAAATGAAATTGAATATTGTATTGCTGTTGGGAAAAGAATAGAATATTATTTCCAATGAAACAAATTATTAAGTTTTACCAATTTTTGGGGAAATATAAGGGCCGGATGGCGGTCTTTTTGCTGGTGGGTTCGATTGGGATGGCATTGGAAACAATTAGGCCTTATTGGCTAAAAGAAATATTGGACGCAACCGGAAGCGGAGACAGAGAAAAAACATTGGTATTTTTTGGATTATTTGGAGTGTCGGTGGTGATTGCCAACTGGATTAATTCATTGTCGTATTATTTGGGAGATAAGGTACTAATTCCCCTATCGAGAGAAATTCGAGAAACTGTATTTGAAAAGATAATGGAGCTTGATTTTGCCTACCATGTGGATAAAAATACCGGGTCGCTGATTAGCGCCTTCCGAAGAGGTGATGGGTCGGTGTACAGTATTTTTGACAGTATTCACCATGAATTATTTAGAGTGGTAGTGAGCTTGGTGATTACTTTGTGGTTTTTGTTTAGCGCTTCGGCAGAAATGGGATGGCTGATGATTGTGGTGTTTGTGGTGAATTTGGCAATTATTTGGTGGTTGGTGAAAATGAATTTGGGAGCCAGAAAGGAATTTAATGATTCGGAAGACGCAGTAGCTGGAGTGATTGCCGATGGAATGATTAATTATGAGACAGTGAAATTTTTTGCGGCAGAAAGAAAGGAAAGAAGAAGATTGTCGGAAAAATTTGATGTGTGGTCGGTGAAATTCTGGAGATTTGCCAATTCATTTAGAGTAATGGATATTGTGATTAGCAGCTGCGCAGGCGGCGGGATGTTGGTAATTTTGTGGTTGGCAATTGAGAAAGTAGGAAAAGGATTTGAAGTGAATGATTTGGTGATGATTTCGGGATTTATTTTGGGATTCTATTGGCAATTTTTTAATCTGTTTTTCAGAATAAGGGATATTGCTAAAAACTTGACTGATATGGAGAAATATTTTGGAATTTTGGACAACGAAACTCAAGTGAAAGATCCGAAAAAAGAAGCTAAGCTTGGGAAAGTGCGCGGAGAAATTCGCTTGGAAAATATTGGATTTAAATATCCAAAAAATAGAGACAAAATTTTGGATGGAATTAATTTGGTAATTAAACCAGGAGAAAAGATTGCTTTTGTGGGGCGATCGGGAGCAGGTAAGACAACTTTAACCAAACTATTGTTGAGATTTTATGATCCGAGCGCGGGAGTGGTAAAACTTGATGGGGTTGATATTCGAAAAATTAAGAAAAGTACCTTGAGATCGTATGTGGGAGTGGTGCCACAAGAACCAATTATGTTTAACAATACAATTAAATTTAATTTGGCATATGGAAATGATGGAGCGGAAATGGCAGAAATTGAGGAAGCAGCAAGAAAGGCAAATATTTTGGAGTTTGTGGATCATTTGCCCGACGGCTGGGAGACTCAGGTGGGTGAAAGAGGAATTAAACTGTCGGGTGGCCAAAAACAAAGATTGGCAATTGCCAGAGCGCTGTTGGCCAAGCCAAAGATTTTAATTTTTGACGAAGCAACTTCTAACCTCGACTCGGAGTCGGAAAAGAAAATTCAGGCAGCTTTGGAAGAGGCCGGAAAAGACAGGACAGTAATTATTATTGCCCACAGATTTTCGACAATTAGGGAGGTAGATAGAATAGTGGTACTGTCGACTGGAGCAATTGCTGAGATGGGTAAACACGATGAATTGATCGAAATGAAGGGAATTTATGCAAAATTGTGGGAGCTGCAAGCCAAGGGCAAGGCGGTGGATGAAATGATTGTGTAATTTGAATGGAAGCTTGGGAATTATTTTTTGATACAATGATAGATGTATGATTCTAGTGAGAGATTTATCTTACAATTATGGGCTAGAGCCGATTTTTAAGTCGGCTAGTTTTACGGTGACTTTTGGAAGTAAGGTAGGATTGGTGGGAACAAACGGATCGGGAAAATCGACTTTGTTTAGAATATTGGCAGGAGAAATTGATGAAGACCAAGGAAGGATTGAAATATCGGGAAAGGTAATTCTGGTACCACAGGAAGTGAAGCAGGATGAAGAAATGGAGAATGCCAAGACTATTCGGGAATATTTAAATAGTAGAGGCGGTAAAAAAGAAGATTATGAGATGCGAAGAATTATGGCCGGACTTGATTTGGATGTATTTGACTTGGAGCATTCGCCCAAGGAAATGTCGGGGGGACAAAAAACCAGATTGGCAATTGCCAGAGGCTTGATTTCTGAACCAAATATTCTACTGTTGGATGAACCAACAAACTTTTTGGATGCTAAGGGAAAAAACTGGGTGATGCAGTATGTGGGAAAATGCAAAAATACAGTGATTGTGGTGTCGCATGATTTGGATTTGTTGGATAAGGATATTGATAAGGTGCTGTTTATTAATAAAAATGAGAAAAGTATTGAAGAATACAATGGAAATTATTCGGCATTTGTACGACAGAAGGAAGAAGAGGAAGCGCTGCAAATAAAAAATGTGTCGGAGCAGAAGAAGAAAATAACAGCAATGAAAAAGGGTTATACCAAAATTTCGAACGCAACATCGGAAAAAGGTGTGAGGCAAAAACTTCAATTAAAAAGAAGAATTGAAGCGATGGAAGAAAAATTGCCGTCGATGCCAATTGAGGCAAAGAAAATTCGAGTTAAACTACCGGAACCAGATTGGATTGGTGAAATTCCTTTGATGATGGAGCATATTTGTAAATCGTACGGGAAAAAGAAGGTACTGGAAGAGGTAAATTTTGATATTAAGAGAGGAGAAAGAATTGCTTTGGTGGGAGAAAACGGAGCGGGAAAATCGACTTTAATTAAAATTATTATGGGGATGGTTGAGGCAGACTCGGGAGAAATAATTAGCGACGAGAAATTAAAGATTGGCTACTATTCACAAGAATTTGAAACGTTTGATTATAATAAAACTTTGATTGAAACCTTAAAAGAAAAATGCGATATTGGTGAGACGGAATTGAGATCGCAGTTGGGGCGATTTTTGTTTTCGGGAGACAAGGTATTTCAGAGAGTGGGATCCTTGTCGGGAGGAGAAAAAACCAGACTGGCAATTGCCTTACTGTTGGTGCAAAAATTTAATCTACTAATTCTTGATGAGCCGACGACCTATTTGGATGTAATGTCGCAAAGACTGATTCTGGAGGCATTGAAAATGTATAAAGGGGCGATGATTGTGGTGTCCCATACACCGGAGTTTGTGGAAGAATTAAATCCGGAAAGGAAGTTCTTGTTACCTGAAAATAAGATGATACTATCGGGGAAAGTGAAGATATAAGGGTAAGTACTTGACACCCCCCGGGGGTGTGTGATTAAATATAGAGGATGAAGACATTAGATCAAAGGCTTAATAATATAATCGGCCAATTAGAAGGAGTAAGAAAAATGGTCGAAGCCGACAACAACTGTATTGATATATTAACCCAACTAAAGGCGATAAAATCGGCGATTGGTGGGGTGATGAATATGGTAGTAGATGACCAGATCGAAAATTGTCTTCTTGACCTTGACGAGAGTCAGAAAAAATTACTAATTAGAATAAAAGATTATGTCAAAACCAATTAATGCAAATTCTACAAATTTTGAAGAAGAAGTTTTAAAATCCGAAATACCAGTTTTAGTGGACTTTTGGGCACCTTGGTGTACCCCCTGCCAAATGATGGCTCCAGTATTGGAAGAAGTAGCCAGCAGTATGGAAGGAAAAGTGAAGATCGTGAAAGTCGACACTGAAGAACCTGGAAATCAGGAATTGGCTTGGAAATACCAAATTATGAGTATTCCAAACATGAAACTATTTTCGAAAGGGCAAATCATTAAAGAATTCATTGGGTTCAGACCCAAGGAAATGTTGATGGATGAGCTTGGACAAGTATTGAGCGCGTAAGCTTTAGAGTATAATAGCAGGCATGAAATTATTACTTCATGCCTGCTGTGCTGATTGCACAATAAAATTCTTGGCAGCCAAAGAAGACTTGGAAGTGGAGGTGTATTATTACAATCCAAATATACATCCGAGAGCTGAGTATTTGTCGAGATTAAAGGCAATGCAGAAGATTTGTGGTGAGGCTGGTGTAAAACTAATTGTGGCAGACTGGAGCCCGAAAGAATATTTTGAGGCTCAGAATAGGAAGGGGAATGATAGTAGGGATAAGAAAACAAGATGTCCAAGATGCTGGCAATTGAGATTGGGTAAAACAGCCAAAATAGCAGCGGAAAATAAGTATGACTATTTCTCCTCTACTCTGGTGAGCTCTGAATATCAGGATAAAGAAACTATTGAAAAAATTGCACAAGAAGAGGCTAAAAAGAATGGAATTGAATTTTGGAGGCCGGAAAATGTTGATTGCAAAATGGAGACAAAAGGATTCTACAAACAGTTCTTTTGTGGATGCGTATATTCGCTTCAAGAGAGAATGGAAGAGAAATATTTGGAAGAGTAATTAACCCCTTGCAGATACGTATATCGATGATATTATTTAGTTTATGAAAACTAATACTATTTTTGTAGCAGTTATAGGAGCACTTGCTTTGGTGACCACCGGAGCGATAGTAGTGAAGGCTATTGGTGAGAAAACTATTAGCCAAAATACGGAGACATTGGTGTCGCCTACGGGTGTAATGGAAACAGCTGCAACAGCAGGACCTAGTCCGACGGCTGAAAAGAAAAGTGATAGATGCGTAATCATGATTTCGGGATCGAAATATGATGTGACTGATTTGATTTCAAAACACCCAGGAGGAGATGTATTTAGCGATAAATGTGGAACTGATATGACAAGTATTTTTAATAAACAACACAAAGGAAATTTGGATATGATCAAAGATTTCAAAGTGGAGTAAGATTTAAGTGTGAGAAAAGGAAACTGGGTTGTTTTACTAACGGTATTGGTGAGTGTTAATTTGTTTGTTTTGTCGAAGGGAGAAATTGGAGGATTTGGAGGATCGATATGGTTGACACTTGGACAATTGGCGGCGATTGTGGGAGTAGTGTTGTTTTGTATTAATATGATGTTGTCGTCGAAGTTTGATTTTTTGAACGATTTATGGGGATCCTTGGATAAGAGACTCAAATACCATAAATGGTATGGAATTAGTGCGAGTATGCTGATTTTGTTCCACCCTATTTGGATTGGGGTGAGCAGAATTCCGAATTATGAGAGAGTACGGCAATTATTTTGGCCAGGAAAAATGTTGGAATATAACTTGGGAATAATGGCATTGTACGGGACAATTTTGTTAGTAGTACTTACCCTATTTGTGAAAATGAAATATGATGTGTGGCTGAGAACTCATCAATTTATGGGATTGATGGCATTAATAGCTGCAGCGCATATTCTGACAATTGGAAGTGATGTGGGAAGATATGTGTGGTTGAAAGTGTGGATATTATTCTGGATGCTGGCAGCAATGGGTGTGTTTATAATTAATAAATTTGGTAAAAAAAATATGTATAAGTACAAAGTGAGCAAAGTAAACAAAATTGGTAAGGTGGTAGAGATAAGCATGGAAGCTGAAAATGAGAAAATGAAATTTGAAGCGGGACAATATGCCTATTTTGAATTTAAAAAATTTGGAAAAGAAAGGCATCCTTTTTCGATTGCCAGCAGCCCGGACAAAGATGAACTAATGATTGCAGTGAAGGCTTTGGGGGATTTTACGGAAAAATTACAAGAGGTGGAGGTAGGAGATGAAGTTGAAGTATATGGAGCCTATGGAGAATTTGGTAAAGATATTGGAGAAAATAATGATGCGGTGCTAATAGCCGGAGGAATTGGGATAACACCAATTATTTCGATTGTTGATTGGTGGAAAAAACAAAAGACGAAGAATAAATTGAACTTGGTGTATAGCGTAAAAAATAAAGAAGATGCTTATGGAGTGGAGTATTTGCCAAAAGAAGGAAGTGAGATTTGGGAAAGTGACACTAAAGGAAGATTGACAGCCAAGTCGGTAGTGGAAATGGTGGGAGGAGTACTGGGTAAGGAATTTTATATTTGCGGACCAAAGGGAATGATAGATGCTTTTTCAGAAGATTTAATGAAGATGGGAGTAAACAAAAACTTAATACACTACGAGGATTTTTGGTTGAAATAGATTTAGAAATGAGAAACTAGATTTTTGATGGCTTTGTTGGCGGCTCTGGTGGTAATAAATTGTTTGTGATTTTGTTTGTGATGGAACATCCTTTTGTCTGCTTCATGAATAGCTTCGGGAAGTGTTTGTATTTTTTGGTTTTGGCCGGCAGAGGAAAAACCCATGGCGAATGAAAAGAGTGAACGAAGGGTACACTGAGGAGGTAGAGGTATTTGTTGAACTAAAGAGTCTGAGTCAGTTCTGGCAATAGGTTCATATTCCTTGTCGAGATCTAAACCAGCCTCTTCAATTTTACTATTGAATTCAGTAAGAAGATGTTGATATTCGGCTTTCTCTTCTTCAGTAAGTTTAAAACGTGATTTTGATGGGTTTTTTATCATGGAATAAATTGTCCTGAATCTTTTAGAGATAGCCTTTATTCCTTGACTATCAGCATCGTGAAGAAAAATAGAATATTCATCACCGCCGATACGGCATAGGGTGTCATTTTCACGAGTGAGTGTTTTAAAGAAGATAGCACAGAGTTTGAGTAAATCATCTCCGGCTTTGTGACCATAAGTATCGTTGGTTAATTTAAGATCGTTACAATCAAAGATCCCAACACCAATAGAATTCCTTACGACACCACTGTGATCACGCTTGAACTTCTCATAATAAGCCCGATTGTAAGCTTTAGTGTCGGGGTCGAGAGTGGCATTATCACCCAAGATTTCGGTTGTGCGAATTATATAATTACCACCTTCAGTTTTGACGATACGAATAGAGAAGACAAGATCCTTTTCCTCTGTTGACATAATTCTTTGAACAGAAATTTCATTAGTATCGACATTTTCTATTCTGGCGAGCAAATATGTCCAAGTTTCGTTAGTAAAAACGCCAGCGACGGATTCTTGACCTTCGGGAATAACTGTCTGTTGGATAATTTTGTCGGCGGCCGGATTCTTGTAGGCTATCTGCCAAGTAGTTATTTCGGGATTAAATAAGTCAACTTGAGGTACAACATACGTATAGGCTTCTTGACTGGTATCAAGTATTTCCTGTGTCATTTGATCTATGGGTGGACGAGGAATTGTTTCAGTGGTGAGTTTGGTAGATTTTTCTTGTCGTGTATTTAGCATTAATGAATTTGGTTTTTATAGAGATAGTATGAGTATATAATTAATTATGATAAAAATTACAGAGGAAGGTAAATATAGATTGCTGGAGACGAAAGAAGAGACAAAAATTTTGATATTGGGAGAAAAACAATTTGCTTGGATTAAAGCCGAAGGGATTGGGGAAATATTGGTGACTTCGCATAATCAGAAATTGGAGACAGACACTCTACTGTCGGTGGGTAAGTATAAAATTTATGAAATTAAAGATGAACCTAATTATAGGGATAATCCACACTTGGAACTTGAAGTGGGCGAAGGCGAAAGACAGGGATACTTGCTTCTAACCGGACTGCCGGATGATGAGGATAAAAGAAATAGAATTATTCCGACAGAGGAGTTGATAACAATTTAGAACAAACCCTTTGGTACCTCACAATGTTGGGTACCACCTTTCCCTTGACAGGGCACTTATTAATTAAATTAAATAATGGAAATAAAAGAAGGAAATAAAGCACCGGAGTTTTGCTTGAGAGATCAAAATGACAAGGAAGTGTGTTTGAGGGATTTTGCAGGAAAATGGGTAGTGCTATATTTTTACCCTAAAGACGATACTCCGGGGTGCACAAAGGAAGCCTGCAGTTTTAGGGATAATATGGTGGAGTTTGGTAAGTTAAAAATTAAGGTGTTGGGAATTAGCAAAGATACAGTGAAATCGCATAAGAAGTTTGAAGAAAAATATGGACTAAACTTTCCCCTATTGGCCGATACAGAGACAGAAGTTAATCAGAAATACGGCGTGTGGAGAAAGAAAAAATTTATGGGGAGAGAATATATGGGGACAGCGAGAAAAACATTCGTGATTGATCCTGAAGGGTTGGTTAAAAAGATTTTTGAGGATGTGAAGCCAGAGGGACACGCAGAGGAAGTAGTAAAAGAAATAAATGAAAGCTAAAGACAGAATATTAAAGAAGGCAAGAAAGAAAGGTTTTAAACTGATTCTGTGGGATTTGGATGATTCGTTGATACAAACACGCTCTGTGTTCTCGGGGAAAATCGATGAGTATTTGGAAGTAGTATGTTCGAAGAGTGAGATTGATATTGAAGAAATTAGACCGATTTTTATGGAACAGAATAATAAAGTGTTTGAAGTAAAATCGGTGAATCCGGAAAGATGGGATTGGGTAGCAGAAAGAATGGTGGAAAATTTTGGAAGAAATGAATTTGTGGAATATGTGCCAATTCTGAAATCAATTTATAAAACTACTCCAGAAATGGTTGAAGGGGCAATGGAGGTGTTAGAAACAATTTATGATTCTCCCCTAGCAATGGGAATGGTGACACATGCGACCCCGGAATGGACGGAACTAAAAACAGAAAAGATAAGACATATGTTTGGGCATATTGAGACAGTTGATGTGAATCGACATAAATCAAAAGAAGATTGGGAAAAAGCAGCGAAGATTCTTGGAGCGGAGGCAAAAGACTGTATTGTGATTGGGGATAGTTTGAGGAATGATGTGGAGCCGGCAGGAGAGCTGGGGATGGCCGGGATACTACTACCATCGGTGTGGAGTGTGTACGCGTCGGGGACAATGCCGAATAGAGCGGTGGAGGTGGAACATGTGAGCAAGGTGTTTGAGGGATTGGAGAAATTGTTGGAGATGGAGAGTAGGTCGTAGTTTTCGTATAATGGAGATGTGAAGAAAATTGCGTTTTTGGTTGGATTGGTACTAATACTTGTATCCCCTATTGGGACTTGGGCGAAGAGCTATAGTGTGGGGCCGGTGGATATAAAGGCGAAAGTAAACTACGATGGATCGATGGAAGTAAGTGAACAAAGAGTTTATTCGTTTAGTGGATCATACTCGTATGCCTACGAGAAAATAAATAAGTATTCTGGAGATAGTTTTTTGAGTGGAAGGAGTGAAAAATATAGACTGAGCAATTTTTCGGTGTGCGACGACCAAGGGTGCTATAAGCAAAATTTTGGGATTTCGAATGAGGATACGAGACTAGAAATGGGATCGTTTTTTGTGATTGAAGAGGCTAGTTATTATTATGTGAAATGGTTTTATTCGGCTGAAGATTCGAGCAGAACATTTAAGGTGAGTTATACAGTTGATAATGCGGTGACGTTGCAAAGTGATACGGCAGAGTTGTACTGGAAATTTATTGGAGATAAATGGGAAATTGAGCAGAAGAATGTGGGGATAAGCGTCCAATTGCCAAAGACAATTGATGGAACGAAGATTAAAGCTTGGGGGCACGGAGATTTGAGCGCGAGTGTGGCAATTGAGGAAGGAAATACAGTAGTAATGAGCAGTAAAAGAGTGGATAAGGGAATTATGATGGAAGGAAGAGTAGTGATGCCTAAGGATAGTTTTTATGGTGGGGCTTTGGGAAGCAGCAACTTGGCAACGATTGAAAAACAGGAAAATGCTTTTATTCAACAAACAATTCAAAATAAAGGCTGGAAGAGCGCAGAAACATTGCTTGGGGTAATTTTGACCTTATTGTTGGGAGGAGGATTGATTTGGGAATTGATTAGAAGTATTAGAATATTTTTTAGATACGGGAAAGACAAGGAATTACCAAAAGTTAATTTGTCGGGGAGAATTTGGGAGGCACCATCGAACACAAGTCCGGCACAAGTGGAGCAAATAATTAGTGGGGATAGCAACAAATTAACAACAAAGGCGTTTACGGCAACGGTACTGAATTTGGTGCACAAGAAAGTTTATAGGCTGGTGCGAAGTGATAAAAAGGAGGGAGTAATTTTTAAGAAATATGAATATTATCTAATAAAGACGGAAGATAATTTAATAATGGACGGGGCAGAAAAGGCAGTGGCTGATTTTTTGGAAAACATAGGAACAAATAAAGTAATTGTCGAAGGTAAAGAGCAAAGAGTGTTGAAACTAGAGAGAATTAGCAAATGGTGCAAACAGAACAATAGTAGTGCGAGAAGTTTTTTTATGACAAAATTGCCAAAAGTGGCTTTTAGTAAGAACTTGGAAGAAGGTTTTTTTGACAGAGAGTCGCATGGAATGAAAAGTAAACTAGCACCAAAATTGGCAATGGTGATTTTGTTTGCCTTGATATTTATGATTAGGATTGAAGTGAGTGGAATTTGGGTGATATTTGCGATAGTTAATGGAGTATTGTCGTTGACTTCGATATTGATTACGTCGGTGTTGACGTTTTTTGGAGAAAGATTGAGTGACAAAGGATTGGAAGAAAAAGCGGGCTGGCTGGCATTTAAGAAGCATTTGGAAGAATATAAACAGACTAAAGATTATCCAATCGACTCAATAATATTGTGGGAAAAATATTTGGTGTACGGAACACTGCTAGGTGTGTCGACAAAGGCATTATCCCAACTGCCAGTGAATTTTTCTGAAAGTGATAAACAGATGATGGCGGCTTATTGGGCTGGAGGAAGAAGCGGCGGCATGGGATCGATTAGTACAAGCCTAAATAGTGTGAATGCAGCGATTAGCTCGCTTAGTAGTTCGACAAGCAGCAGTTATGGAGCAAGTGGAGTGGGTTCGTCGGGTGGATTCTCTGGCGGTGGGGGCGGAGGTGGAGGCGGCGGAGGTGGAGGCGCGGGGTGAGATAATAGGAAATGGAATTATCTGAAGACCAAAAAAGGGTTTTTGAAAATTTGATGGATTGGACCTTGGGAGATAAGGAAAGGCAATATATTTCGGTGGGAGGATATGCCGGGACGGGAAAAACAACATTGATTGGAAAATTGCGAGAAAAAATATTTGCAGAGAAACCGAAATTAAAAATTGCGTTTGCCTGTTTTACAGGAAAAGCAGCGAGAGTACTGAAAGGAAAGCTGGTGGAGGCAGGGGCTTTGTACGAAGGAGATACGGTGGGGACAATACATAGTTTGATTTACTCCCCGATTGAGAATGGCAAGCATGAAATTGTGGGGTGGAAAAGAAAAGAGGCAATGGAGGCTGATTTGATTGTGATTGATGAGGCGTCGATGGTGGATGAGAAAATTTGGAATGATTTGAAAAGCTACGGGAGGGCAATTATTGCCGTGGGAGATCATGGACAATTGCCCCCAATTTCGGGAAGTTTTAGCCTAATGGAAAGGCCTGATTTGAGACTGGAAAAAATACATAGACAAGCAGAGAACAATCCAATAATCCGACTATCGATTGAGGCGAGGTCGGAGGGAAAAATACCAGTGGGAAGATATGGGGCAGGAGTGGTGAAATTTGACAGAAATGAATCTTATAGTCAGACGGAAATTGAGGAATTGCTGAAGAATTACACAAGGGATACTTTGGTATTGTGCGGATTGAACCAGACAAGAACAAAATTAAATAGTTTTATTCGACAAGCGTTGGAGTTTGAGTTCCCTACCCCATGCGTGTCGGATAGAGTGATTTGCTTGCGAAATAATCATGAAAAAGGAATTTATAATGGAATGCTGGGGGTGGTAGCAGCGATTAGGAAGAAAAATGATGAATGGTGGGAAGCAGAAATTGAGATGGATGGAGAAAGTGAGGCGTACGAAGGATTGATTTCGGCAGCACAATTCGAGGTGAAAACAGCAATGAATTTTACTAACCAGAGATACAGGATTATGAAAGGAGATTTGTTTGATTTTGGCTATGCGCTGACGGTGCACAAAGCGCAGGGGTCGCAGGCAAAAAGAGTAATTTTGTTTGAGGAAAGATTTAGCCGAATGAGCGACGATGAATGGAGAAGGTGGCTATATACGGCGGTGACCAGAGCGGAAGAAGAATTGTATGTGGTGGGAAGTTGATTATTTCTCTTTTTTGGCTTCGGATGGGGCGGGGAGGAAAGAAAGGAAATAGGAACCCAGACCAAAGCAAAGGGTGAAGAATTTAACAAAGCCACCGAGAACTGGAATGGCAAAAACGAGCCAGAAAACCAGAACACCTATGGCTAAATAGTGATAATTATTTAGTTTGGTAGCAGGAAAAGCTTTGATGGCTAATAATTTACCAAAGTAGAGAGCTGAATAGACCGAGGAAAGCATGAGGGCGATGATGTAGGCAAAGAGAGCCAGGAAAGCAACCTGAAGACCAATTATGGTTATGAGAGTAATGAAGAAGAAGAAAGGAAGCAAGAAAAGGACAGCAAAGCCAATAAAGAAAGAAGCGACAGGACGGGCTTTCATGACCGAAAGAACAGCAGAATTTCGATAGCTGGTGAAATAGAGAAGAACAACACCAAGCAAGAGAGCAGAAAGAGCAGAAACTAGCTGCTTGGAAAGCCAAGCGGTAGTAGTGATTTTTTTGACGGAGGAGGAAGAATCGGTTTCAGTAGAAGCTTCGGTCTGATGGCGGTTGACAGTGCCTTTGACGACAGACTCGGGAAGAGTGACTTTGGAATCGGTGTAGGTAAACAAGTAAAGATCACCAGTGATTGAAGAAGAGGAGGCAGCAGAGAGATTCTCGGTTGCCAGAGTAGCATTGCGAGTGGTTTGAGCCGAATAGACTAAATCTTTGGCGGCAACGGCGACATCACGAGCGAAGAAACCAGAAAGATCGGCAGTAGAAGCAGCAGCGATGAAATCGCCACCGATTTGAGTATTGGATTTGAGAGTGAGAGTCTGAGCAAAAAGAGAAGAACTACTATGAACGACAGCATCAGAATCGATGACACGAGCTAAGAGGCGAAGATTGCCCCCAATGGTGCCGGAAACTTTGATGTTCTCAGCAGCACAGATGACATCACCAGCGACAGTGGTGTTGATGAGGACATCCTGACCAGCACAATAAAGATCGCCATTGATGGGAGAATTGACAACAAGAGTCTTGGCGGCAACGACGAGAGTTTCATCGAAAGTTTTATCCTGAGGGAGAGTTAGATCTTCGGAAGATTGGAAACTAACGGCTTGAACGGAACTTGGAAGAAAAAAGAAAGAAAGTGCCAATAAAAAGACGAGTGTAATTTTTTTCATGGTTTATTATGGCAATATTTTGAGTAAAAATCAAAGAGGGCGAAACGTGGTAGACTTATTTTTAATGAGAAAGATTGCAGGGATGTTTCTGGTGCTGGGAATGTTGATGGTAGGAATGGGATGGAGAAATGAGGTAAGAGCAGCGGATGATTTGGAAATATATAAAGTTAAGGTAGACAAAATAATCGAGGAGAAGGATGTTGAATTGGAAGGCAAGATACAGAAATATCAGAAGTTAGAAGCAGTGGGAATTGAGGGTGAGTTGGAAGGACAAAAGATAATTATTGAAAACGGAAAGATTCCGGTGATTAATCCATTGGTAATAAAAGTAAACGATAAACTGCTGATTAAGAAAGAAATGATAGCTGGAAACGAAGAGTATGTGATTGAGGATATGGTGAGAAGCGACAGTTTACTACTATTGTTTTTGATGTTTATGGTAATGGTAGTACTAGTGTCGAAGGGGCGAGGAATTAGTTCTTTGATTAGTATGGTGATTTCATTTCTGGTGATTTTTTGGTTTATTTTGCCAAGAATTTCGAATGGGGATAATCCAATTGTAATTGCAGTGATTGGATCGATGTTGATTATTCCAATAATTTTTTATCTGTCGCATGGGTTTAATAGCAAGACAACAATTGCGATTTGCGGGACGGTATTGTCGCTTTTGATTACGGGGATATTGGCACAGATATTTATTGATATTGGACATTTGTATGGTTTTTCGTCGGAAGAATCGGGTTTTTTGGCAGCAGCAAAGGCGACAATTGATATGAAGGGGATATTGTTGGCAGGGATTGTGATTGGAGCAATGGGAGTACTGGATGATGTGGCAGTGTCGCAGGCGTCGATAGTAGAACAGCTTAAATTGAGCTCGGGGAAGATTAAGACTAACGAGTTGTACACAAGAGCAATGAAAGTAGGACAAGACCATATTGCGTCGATGATTAATACGTTAATTTTGGTGTATGCCGGAGCATCGCTGCCACTGCTGTTGATTTTTATTGATAACCCAAGACCACTGGGTGAGATTGTTAATTATGAATTTATTGCGGAGGAAATTGTCCGAACTTTGGTGGGATCGATTGGGTTGATATCGGCTGTGCCTATTACGACAATATTGGCAGCGATGTGGTTTGGAAGGAAAAAGTGAGTCAGTTAATCAGTTAATCAGTTAATCAGTTGATCAGTTGATCAGTTGATCAGTTGATCAGAAAAAGATTGGCACGAAAATGATTAAGGATTTGCGACAAGATTCTTGATGGGTGAGTAGGAATAACGATGGACAGGGCAGTGACCGTGAGATTTGAGTCCTTGTTGATGTTTGGGAGTGCCATAGCCTTTGTTGTTTTTGAAATCGTAGTGAGGGTAAATTTTATCTAATTGATCCATAAATAAATCACGATCGACTTTAGCAACAATGGAGGCGGCAGCGACTGAAAAACAAGTGGCATCGGCATCGATGAGAGAAGACAAAATCTCCCCCTGCCCCCTCTTTGAAGAAAGAGGGGGTGTAATTTTTTTGATATCCAGATTGCCGTCGAGGAGACAAAAATCAAATTGAGAGGAAAAATGAACAAGAGCTTGGGAGATTAAATTTTCGATGGCGGTGGCAATTCCCTGCTGGTCGATGATT
>QKGR01000014.1 GCA_003250375.1 Candidatus Shapirobacteria bacterium
AATGATTAATAAATGGACAAGCAAATGGGCAGCAACACCCTACAACAGATTGGTGAAGAAAATTAAAGGTAGGATTGAATTAAATAAGAGTAAAAAGAAAGAATTCAGTTTAATAAACGAGTTCTATTATTGGCCACAAAGATGGTGGATGAGAGGGAAAATTAGGAGAGAGGTTGTGAACAAGCATCAGGCATTTTTCCACAAGAATTAAAAAGATGATAGAATTTAGTATCATGAATTTCAAGAAGGGGTATTCTTTGTCCGCTTTGGTCATAGGATTGGCGGTACTATTTGTGTCGGTAAGTAGGGCAGGAGTTGAAATTTTGGCTCAGGAAAATAATGATATTCGTGTTCGAATTGAACCGATTGAACTGACGATTTACCACAAGGATGGGACAACTGAGCCAGTAGTCTACAGAGTGCCAGAAGTAAACACCCTGTCTAATAATCCTTTTTATGGCTTTAAAAAATTAAGGGATTATTTGTGGTTGATGTTTAGCCAAGGAAATTTGAATAAAGCAAAAGTATCGTTACTCCTGGCAGATAAGAAAATTTCGGAAGCAATAGAGTTAATAAAGAATAATAATACCAAGTTGGCACTAGAAGCTGGAAGTGAGGCCTTGGATAAATTAAAATATGCTGATACTCAGTTGAACCAAGTCGATGATAGTGAGCTGGAGAAGAAAGATGTGTTTAATATGATGTACCATGCAGGGTACGCATATAAAGAAGTAATGGTATCGATGGAAAATGAATTTGAAATTGACAAGGAAAAACTGAATCAAATTATTGAAGAACTTGATCAGTTTAATGAACAAAAGAAACAAGAAAAAGAAGCAATGGAAGCTGAATAAGCGATGGTTTTGGCGGGTAGTAGTGGTATTGGCAGTACTAATGATTGGGTCGCTGGCCTATTTTGCGAAAGATTTACCAAATCCAAGTAAGCTAATTAGCGATGAAAGTCCGGAATCGTCGTTGATTTACGACAGAAACGGAGAATTGTTGTATGAGTTTTATTCGGAAAAAAACAGAGTGTCGGTTCCCCTATCGGAAATCCCTGATAATATGAAAAATGCCACTTTGGCGATTGAAGATGCAAATTTTTATAAACATTTTGGACTTGATATTAAGGGAATTACTCGAGGCCTGTACCAAACGATTTTTAAGAAAAATGTGCAGGGTGGATCGACATTGACGCAACAATTGGTGAAAAATGGATTGTTGACGACAGAGAGAACAATTACAAGAAAGATTAAAGAAGCAATGTTGACCTTAATTACGGAAGCTTTGTATAGTAAGGATCAAATTTTGGAAATGTATTTCAATCAGACGCCATATGGCGGAACTTTGTGGGGAGCACAGGCAGCGGCGAGAGGAATTTTTGGTAAGGATGTGAAAGATTTGGATTTGGCCGAGTCGGCATTGCTGGCAGGACTGCCTCAGTCGCCAACAACATACTCCCCTTTCTCCAGGCCAGAATTGGCTAAAAAGAGACAAGAGCAGGTGTTGTCGAGAATGAAAGAGTTGGGATATATAAATGAACAAGAATATGAAGAGGCAAAGAATGAAATACTTAATTATTCTTTCGGGAAAACAGGTATAAAAGCGCCTCACTTTGTGTTCTATGTGAAAGATTTGTTGACAGAAAAGTACGGTGCTAAAAAGGTGTACGAGGGTGGATTGAAAATTACGACAACATTGGATATGAACATTCAGGATTATGTGGAAACAACAGTGGCATCTGAAGTGGCTAAATTGTCGAAAATGAAAGTGAGTAACGGAGCAGCCTTGGTAACTGAACCAAAGACAGGGCAAATTTTGGCAATGGTAGGATCGAAAGATTACTTTGCCGATGATATTGATGGAAAATACAATGTGACGACAGCACTTAGACAGCCTGGGTCGTCGATTAAGCCCCTAAACTATGCGATTGCAATAGACAGTGGAAGAATTACGGCAGCATCGGTACTGTACGATGGACCAAATTGTTTTAAAGTTGAGAATCAAAAACCATATTGTCCAACAAATTACGGAAACAATTATTATGGAATTCAGAGTGTACGAAACTCCTTAGCGAATTCTTTGAATATTGCGGCAGTGAAGGTGATGAAACTAAATGGAGTGGAAAATTTTGTGGCGTCGGCATCGGCAATGGGGCTATCGACTCTGACGGATCCAGCAAACTATGGCCTATCGTTGACTCTGGGAGGAGGCGAAGTGATGATGACGGATATGGCGACAGCATTTGGAGTATTTGCCAATTCTGGAACAAGGCAAGATTTGACGCCGATTTTGAAGGTGACCGACAGAAAAGGAAATGTGATTGATGAGTATAATTATGTGCCAGGAGAAAGGGTACTGTCGAGAGAAGCGGCATTTATAATTCAACAAATATTGTCGGATGATGGGGCGAGAAGTATGGTGTTTGGCAGAGGTTCGATGTTGAATATTAAAGGACATCCGGAAGTGGCAGTAAAAACAGGAACCACCAACGATATGAGGGACAACTGGACAATTGGATTTACACCTGATTTTGTGACGGCAGTGTGGGTGGGAAATAATGATAATAGCAGGATGGGCGGATTGGTGTCGGGTACGACGGGAGCAGCCCCAATTTGGAATAAAGTGATGACGGAAATTTTGAAGGATAAGACAAGCAAGAAGATGCCAGTACCAGGAAATGTGGTGGGGCTAAATGTGTGTAATTTGACAGGAAAAATGCCACCAGAAGAAGGATGTGAGTCCCATTTTGAGTACTTTAAGAAGGAGTATGTGCCAGGGGTGCAAGAAATTTTGAGAAAGAGTGTACTAATTTCAAAAGATACGGGAAAGATTGTGGCCGAATCGGATAATTTGCCAAATACGGAATGGCAAGAGCATACGGTGTTTGACGACGCAGCAGGAGAAACAGTTTGTCTTGATTGTCCTGTTATTGCTCCAACTTCTACTCCATAATGCAGAAAAGTAGCCTATTGATAAAAAAAATAATAAATATTTTGGAGTTGTTGGGAAGACCGTTTTATTTGGCCTTGAAATTCATAATTAAGGGAATTAAAAAAACAAGCAAGTGGATGAGGAAGGTGAAATTCCATCTGATTGTGTGGGCAGTAATTTTGGTGGGAATGACAGCTGGAGTACTGATATTTAAGAAAGAAATAATTGATGAACTACCAGATATTAGTCAGATTAACACTCCCCCAGCGATGTCGTCGAAAATATACGATAGGAATGGAGAATTGTTGTATAAATTTTACGAGGACGAGAATAGAACTTGGATACCTATTGATAAAATTCCCCTATCGCTAATTTGGGCGACAATTGCAATTGAGGACAAGAAGTTCTTTGATCACCACGGCTTGTCGATTAAGGGAATTTCTCAGGCAGTGTGGTACAACATTAATAAAAGTAATGACGATAATTTGAGAGGTGGTTCGACAATTACCCAACAACTGGTTAAAAATATATTTTTGTCCAACGAAAAAACTTTTAAAAGGAAGATTAAGGAGTTGCTGTTGTCGATTTCAGTGGAATGGAATTTGGATAAGTATCAAATTTTGGAAAGGTATTTTAACCAGATTCCATATGGAGGTGAGACATATGGGGTGCAAGAAGCAGCAAATAAGTATTTTGGAAAGAATGTGTGGGAGTTGAATATGAATGAGGCGGCATTTTTGGCTGGATTGCCAGCAGCACCAAGTTCATACTCACCGTACGGCGAGAACAAAGAATATGCTTATGCCCGAATGAGACATGTGATAGATGAAATGGCGAATGTGGGATTTATAAGCAAGGAAAAAGCTGAAGAACTGAAGAAAAATAATCCGGAAATTAAGGAGAGCACTAAATATATTAGATCGCCACATTTTGTGTTTTATGTAAAAGACGAATTGGCAAAAATGGGTTTTGATAATTTTGAAAAAGAAGGATTGTCGATTTACACAACTTTGGATATGGGGGTGCAAAAGGAGGCAGAGAAAATTGTGGCCGATGAGGTGAGTAAGGCGAAAAATTTACATATAACAAATGGAGCAGTGTTGGTGTTGGATGTGAAAACTGGGGAAATTTTAGCAATGGTGGGGTCGAAAGATTATTATGCGGCGGATATTGATGGCAAATATAATGTGACGACAGCGCTTAGGCAGCCCGGGTCGTCGATTAAGCCAATTAATTATTTGGTGGCATTAAAGAAAGGAAAAACTTTATTGTCGACGATAGATGATAGTCCAGTGAGCTATCCGATTAGTGGACAAAAGCCCTATACTCCGCAAAATTATAATGGGAAATACATGGGAAGAGTGACGCTAAAAACAGCACTGGCATCATCTTTGAATATTCCTTCAGTAAAATTATTAAATGAGAACGGAGTCGATTCGATGATCGATCAGGCGGAAGAAATGGGAATTACAACTTGGGAAGACAGATCGAGATTTGGATTGTCTTTGGCGCTGGGTAGCGGAGAAGTGAAAATGACTGAGTTGGCGGGAGCATATAGTATTTTTGCCAATAGTGGTGTGAAAAATGAAGTAGTGGGAATTTTGAAAATTGATGATTATTTGGGGAAGAATATTTATTTGAGAAGATTGGAGAACAAAAGAGTGGTGGATGAAAAATATACTTTTTTGATTAATGAGGCTTTGAGTAGTAATGAGGCAAGAACGCCAATTTTTGGAGCAAATTCTAAACTTCGAATTAAGGATAGAACGGTGGCTGTGAAAACAGGAACGACAAATAGTTTGAAAGATAATTGGTGCGTGGGATGGACTCCGAATGTATTAGTGGCAACTTGGGTGGGCAATAACGACTCATCGCCAATGAGCTGGGTGGCTTCGGGAGTGAGCGGAGCAACGCCAATTTGGAACAGATTGATGACTGAGCTGACAATGGAGGCGGGTGAACAAAAATGGAGTGTGCCCGAGGGTGTGGAAAAAATGAAAGTATGTGGGAAAGAAGAATATTTTATTGTGGGAACTGAATCTGAGGTTAAGTGCAAAAGTGAAGTTAGTCCAACACCTGAAGGATCGGATTTTAATTGGCAGCAGTGGTTTGAAGACGCCAATAGATGGAATCGATAATTTGGGGCAATTTGGATCTGAAAATGTCGGGATCGATGGAATTGGAGCGTGAAATTAAAAGATAATGGGTTTTGGGAAGATTGATAAGAAGTTGATGTTCGATGAATTGTGAATCGGTAATAACATTTTCGGAAAAATCGAGGCCTTGAGGCAGAGAGTTGGAAATGAGACTATCGGGGAGAGGATTCATGGTAGAAAGTTGGCTAATAATAGGCTCAAAATTATAATCGATAGTTGAGGCATTATAATCCCCAAGATAAGTGACGTTGCTATTGTCAATCTGAAGCAGAACAAAGGACCAGGAATCCTGACCGATTAGATTGTTGATGAAGCTAGGATCGAGAACGGCGGTAGTTTGGGGTTTGAGCTTGGGAACTGAGGGAAGATTGAGGGAGACTGAAGGGAGTTTTTGAGGAAGAGTGAAGGTTTTGGCCCAGCGATAGATAGAAAAGGCTAGACTTAGACCGATGGAAGAAAGGAGGAGAAGAATGACCCAGAAACGCTTGTGGTTGTTTTTGGTACCTTCGTTGAGAGTGTTGACCAAATCGAGCTGTTGCGGAGACTTGTTGGTCTTTTTGGAAATTTTTTCTGGTTTGGGAAGCATGATAGGAAAATATGGACTAATATTTTTTGGCAATTTGTTGGTAGGTTAATATACCAGGTTTTGATCCCAGATGAGAAACAACAGAAGCGGAATTGTGGATGGCCCAATTTAGTGATTGATGTAAATCTTGTTGATAGATTTGAGCGGCAATAAAAGCAGCACCAAAAGAATCCCCTGCTCCTGTTTCATCGATTGGATTGGTGTTGATTATGGGTGAATATAGTCGTTGCCTGGACGAGGCAACATAGGCACCATTTCGGCCATCGGTAATAGAAACAATTTTTGGGCCAAAATTTATAATCTCATCAATAAAATCGCCTTCGTTGAATTTTCTTTGGAGAAGAGTTTCTGATTCGGTGGTGTTGAGAAGAAGGAAATCGACGAATTTTAATAAAGGAATGAGAACTTTTGATTTGGATAGTTCGCGATTGCCGGGATTGATGGAAATCTTAATTTTGTGTTCATAAGCAAAACCGATGATTTGTTCGAGTAAATCTAAGTTACCTTCGAGAGAGGTGACATGGATCCATTTGACATTAGCTAAAGTTGACCAATCGATGTCATTGGAATCGAGTTGGGTGTCGCCACGATTGGTAAGGACAGTTCGAGAACCATCGTCGGCGACAATAATTATGGAAAAGTCAGTTTTTTCTTTGGGGTGGAGAGAGAGAAGATTGGTAACTTTTTCTTTTTTTAATTCTTGGGCAATAATAGGATAAAAATAATCATTACCGACACGGGAAATGCAGGCTGATTTGAGTTTATGGCGACTGAAAGAGGTTGATGTGTTGGTGGCTCCCCCACCGGAACAGATGAGACTTTGTTGAATTTCACCTTTGGAAGAGTAAGGGAGACAAAGACCAATGTTGTGATCTGAATCAGACTTGAAATGATCGGACTTTACGAAGATGTCGACGGTGGCGGCACCAATGGAAACGATATCAAGCATTAGATGTGGCTGATGAAAATGATAATAGTTTTTGTTTGACGACTTGGGAGATGTCGCTAATAATGGGAATCATGTACTCGTAAATTTTTTCTGAGGAGAGATGGGAGAGAACGTCGGCAAGAGAATGTTTGAACTGAAGACGAAGATCGGTATTGATATTTATTTTGGTGATGCCGTATTGGAGAGATTGTTGGACACTGGGGAGTGGAATGCCGGAACCACCATGGAGAGTAAGAAATTTGTCCTCAGGAAGATTTTGATAAATTTGGGAAAGAAGCTCGAGATTTATTTTTTCAGGAGAATCGGTGTTGACGCCATGCATGTTGCCGATAGAAACAGCTAGGAGATCGGCATTGGTGGTAGTAAGAAATTCTTTGGCCTGTGTGGGATTGGTGAAACTATTGGGATCGAGATAAGAATTGACGAGGCTAATTTTATTGAACTCAACTTCGACAACAATGTTGGGATTGATTAATTTGGCTTGGCGAACGAAGTCGGTAGCTTGGGATAGATTGTCTTGATATTCAAGCGAGGAGCCGTCGAAATGAACCATGTCGAAGCCAAGCTTAACAGTGGATAAAAGCCGGGAAATATCTTTGCCATGATCCATATTTAGATAAATAGGATGGCCTTCGATTTGGGCTTTTTTGGTAAGAATGAATAAATTTTCGGCAGTAAAATATTGATCTTCGCCTTTGGATAATTGGACAATGCAGGGAAGCTTGGTTTCTTTGACAGCAAGGAGAACAGCTTGGAAAATTTCGAAGGTGTCGATGTTGAAAGCGGGCAGGGCTTGGTGGGTGGATTTGTAGTGACGGAGAACTTGGGACAATGAATTCATATGTTAATTGTACGCAAAATTCAAATTATTTCATCAATTTCTCAATAGATGCTTTGATATCTGGTAGTCCGATGCCGTAATGGTTGTAGAGTTGGGTAGTGTCCTTGGATGATTGGCCGAATTGATTATCGATGGCAAGATGGATGAATTTGCATTTGAGACCGGAAGAAAGAATTAGGGAGGCGACGGCTTCGCCTAATCCCCCATTCTTCTGATGATCTTCGACAACAAGACAGCGGCCGGTTTTTTTGATTGATTTGAGAATAGTGGAAGTGTCGAGAGGCTTGATGGAAGAGCAATTGATGATTTCTAATTTATTATCCAAATTTGGAAGAGAAAAAATTTGAGAAAGGGCCGGGCCGTGGCCAAGAATGGTAATGTCTTTGCCTTTGTGGAGGATATGTGACTTGCCAATGGTGAAAGGAAGTTTGGGGGAGAAGACAGTAGGAGTGTCGGGGCGAACAAGACGAAGATACGAGGGATAGGGACTGAAGGCAATGGATTGAACAATTTTTTTGCACTCAACCGCATCGATGGGAGCGAAGACTTCCATGTTGGGAAGGGAGCGCATGAGAGCCAAATCCTCGAGCATTTGGTGGGTGGCTCCAAGATCGCCAGAAAGTAGACCGGCATGGGAGCCGACTATTTTGACGTTGGCATTGTTGTAACAAATGGATTGCTTAATGACAGCCCAATTGATGGCCGGAGAAAAACAGGCAAAGGAAGTGAGGAAGACGGTTTTGCCAGCTTTGGCAAGGCCTGCAGCAACCGCAGCAGCATTGGCTTCGGCAACACCGGCTTGGATGTAGCGAGAGGAATATTTGGCGATAAATTTTTGAAGATAGAGAGAAGGGCCAAGGTCGGCGTCGACAAGGTAGAGATTTTTATTGGTCTTAGCTATTTGAAAAATAGCCTCACCAAAGGCTTTTCTGATTGAATCGTGGCCGAGTGCTTTTTTCATAGATTGGCCTCCAGTTCTTTTTTGGCTTGGAGATAGTGCTGAGGATCGATGCTTTTGACATCATGATAATGATAATCGTATTGCATGTAGGAAATGCCTTTGCCAAAAATCGTATTAGCGATAATACAGGTAGGATGGGTGGAATCCTTGGCTTTGGAAAGAGCAGAAATAATTTGGGAAAAATTATGACCATCGACAGTAATGACGGACCAACCAAAGCGAAGGTATTTGGCAGCCAAATCCCCTAGCGGCATGATTTTGTCGGTACTACCGTCTATTTGATATTTGTTGTGATCGACAATATTGATGAGATTTCCGAGTTTGTATTTGGAGGCAAACATGACAGCCTCCCAAATTTGACCTTCGTTGTGCTCACCGTCGGAAGTTAAACAAATAATAGATGTTTTGGGAGCGGCAAGAGCTAGGCCAGCAGAAAAAGATAAGCCCTGACCAAGAGAACCTGAAGAGTAATTGACTCCAGGAACTTCGGTAGAAACATGGCCTTGGAGAGGAGAATTAAAGTGAGAATAGGTGGCTAGTAGCTTTTTGGGGAAGTAGTCTTGGTCGGAAAGGGTGACGTAAAGGGAAGGGGCATAATGACCAGCAGAGAGGATGAACTTATCTTTCTTGAGATTAAATAATTTGGAATAATAGACAGCAACAATAAGATCGAGAGAGGAAAGGCAACCACCAATGTGACCGCCGGAGCCATAGACAAGATTGAGAAGATCGAGACGAAGCTGCTGGGATTTTTTTTCGAGTGTAGAATACTTAGCAGAGTTGAATAACATTAATTAATTGTAAACAGTAAAGTTGATTAGGTAAACAAAAAGGAAAAATTCAGACAAGTATGATAAATTAGTAGGCCATGGATGAATTTTATAAAAAGTACTATTTTGGACTGAAAAAGTTTGTGTCCAACAGGATAGACGACGAAGGATTAGTAGAAGAACTGACCAATGATATTTTGCTGGCAGCAATCCGTTCGTATCCAAATTTTGACCATAAATGCGAGGAATTTAGCTGGATATGCTCGATAGCAAAACATAAAATTATCGATTATTATCGAAAAAAGAAGATTAAGACAGTGTTGTTCTCGAGATCGGAAATGTTTGAGGAAGTGGCAGATAAGGCCTTAAGTCCGGAAAGAGACGCACTGAAAAATGAGCTAGTAAGTGAAATTAAGAAAACAATGAGCGAAATTGGAGAAGGTTATAAGGAATTGCTACGACTAAAGTATATAGACGGACTGAAAGTGGCAGATATTGCTAAGTTAATGAAGACGAGTGTGAAGGCAGTAGAATCAAAATTGATTCGAGCCAAACTTAAGTTCAGGACGTCCTGGGCTTATGATACTGAAACGAATAAGTAAAATTGGAAAATTAGGAATATTAATTGCAATCAGACAGATTTGGGGCTTGATGTGCACCTTGTACTTGTTGAGTTATCAGCCATATTTAA
Source organism: Candidatus Shapirobacteria bacterium (assembly GCA_003250375.1). Lineage (GTDB taxonomy): Bacteria > Patescibacteriota > Microgenomatia > UBA12405 > UBA12405 > SZUA-533. The sequence goes on from QKGR01000014.1 coordinate 9,889, forward strand.
CGATTAAAGATTTACTGATTGTGAACAAAGATAAGTCGCAGATAGCTCTTCTGGTGGGTACAGCATTGTTGCCAGCGGTGGTTTATGTAATTTTGAGGATAGTTTACGATTATTTTAGATATAGCCAATTACTTCCTTCGTTAGGATCGGTATTTGCGGCAGTACTTGTAATAGAGGCGGTAATTTGGGTTTATCTTGGGTATTGGATTATTAAAGTATTTAGATCTCAGATGCCAGATATAAGATTTCAGAAAAATAAAAGTAAATAAATATATGGAAGCACCAAGACATTGGAGATTGAAAAAGCAGAGATATAACTTGCGGGGAGAAATATGCAACAACTGCAGGACTCCGACATTTCCTCCAAGGGCCGTGTGTCCACATTGCGGAGGAGGTGAAGGAAGAGTTTCGTTGGACTCAGTATCCTTAGAAGCATTGTTTGTCTTGGCGCAAGAGAATGACTCAATTAAAGCAAGATAAAGAACTAAAATAAGTGAAATCGAATTCACTTGATGGAATATTTTTCCATGCGAAAATAGGTTTATGAACAACAATGATATACATCCAATCCAATCTAATATATTGTGCCGATTATTGTTTGTGACCGAGGCGGGATTCTCGAATCTAAACACAGATAAGATTAATAGCGATCAGTTTAGTTTTCATTTAAGGCAACTAGTTGGTTGGAAATTAATAGAAAAATGCGAAAGCGGAAAGTATTGCCTAACCACCAAAGGAAAAGAATATGCCAACCGATTTGATACTGAGAACACAGAAGTAGAAAGACAACCAAAAATCGGAGTATTGGTAATTGCAGTACGAAATAAGGGAAAAGTAAAACAGTATTTAATGCAACAAAGACTGAAGCAACCATACTTTGGATACTGGGGATTTGTGACCGGAAAAGTTAAATGGGGCGAAAAGGCCGAAGAAACAGCACTGAGAGAATTTAAAGAAGAAAGCAATTTAGAGGGTGAGGTTAAAATG
>QKGR01000038.1 GCA_003250375.1 Candidatus Shapirobacteria bacterium
AAAATGATTTAATTTTCAAAACTCAACGTGCCAAATATACCGCTATTGCCGCCAAAGTCGAAGAATTGCATCGCAAAGGCCAGCCTGTTCTCATCGGTACCACCTCCATCGAAAAGAACCAAGTAATTTCTTCCATGCTTTCCAAAAAAGGAGTTCCTCATCAAATTTTAAACGCCAAGAATCACCAATCAGAGGCCGAAATTATTTCCAAGGCTGGTATTAAGGGTGGAGTCACTGTTGCCACCAACATGGCCGGAAGGGGAGTCGACATTATTCTTGGTGGTCCCAAGGATGGTCGCGATCCCAAAGAATGGAAACAAGCTCATCAGGAAGTTCTCGATTTGGGTGGTTTGTATGTCATTGGTACCGAACGCCACGAATCCCGTCGCATCGACAATCAGCTCCGTGGTCGATCTGGACGTCAGGGCGATCCTGGTTTCTCCCAATTTTATGTTGCTCTCGACGACGATTTAATGAGAGTCTTTGGTGGTGAAAAAATTTCTTCACTTATGACTCAGTTCAACATGCCCGACGATGTTCCTCTCACTCATCCTTTCGTTTCCCGTGCACTCGAACAAATTCAAATCAAAGTTGAAGGTTACAATTTCGATGTCCGCAAGAGCCTAGTTGAGTATGATGATGTCATCAACAAGCAACGACAAATCATCTATAAACTTCGCGATTCAGCTCTCAAAAATTCCTTCGACAAAAATGACAACAATACCCAAGAAGTTTTCAAAGTTTTAGAAAATCAAATAAATTTAGCCGTCAACAATGCTTATATCGACAACGAATCAATTGACTACCAAAAACTAGTCAATGAATTTTCCGAAATTATTCCCTTCGACGAAAAAAGTCGCCAAGAACTCCAACAGAAACTATCCTCAGATCCCGAAATTACAACTTCACTTCAAAAAATCGCCACCGATCTTTGGCAATCACGTGTCGATTTCTTTGGTCGCGATCTTACCCAAGATATTCTCAGATTCTTAATAATCTCTACTCTCGATCCTCTTTGGGTTGAGCACCTCACTGTCCTCGACGATCTTCGCACTGGTGTTCGACTTCGTGGCTATGCTCAAAAAGATCCGCTCGTTGAGTACCGAAAAGAAGGTTATGAAATGTTCCAGAAATTAATGGCCAATTATGAGTATAATTTAGCCCGAAAAGTCTATCGTGTCCAAGTCGAACAAGCTCCGGCCCCTGAAACCCCCAAAAATGTTTCCGAACTCAAACCAGAATTTAATCAATCAGAACCCGAAGCTACTCCTCAATCCACGGCAGTAAAACCAAATACTACTCAATCAGTCAGCACTCCAACTCTCGGTCGCAATGACCCTTGCTGGTGTGGTTCTGGTAAAAAATGGAAGAAATGTCACTATCCCCAAACATCGTAATAAGCAATACAAATTGATATTGTTTGAAGGGTTGTCTTGCCAAATTGCAGTCTGTAAAATGATATTAACATGGCCAAATTATTGACCAAAATTATTAGTTCTGTAGTAGTTGTCGCTCTAACATTTTTGTTTTCACACACAGCTTTTGCTTGGGATAATTTAGCCGACACTTGTACCGATCATATTTGCGATCACGCTGGACAAGACTGGGTAATTTCAGCTGGAACCACCATTGCTGGTACTCATATTAATGTTGGAAACTTCATTGTTGGAACAGGTGCAACAGCTAGTGTCAAAAATTATGATGGAACCAATTATGGATCCTTCATTCTTTCGGCACAATCTATTGGGATAAGTGGTCTTCTTACATCAATATCGGCTGGATATTCAGGTGGAGGTATTTCGGCCAATGGTGCTGGTCCTGGTGGTGGTATTGGCGATCCTGCTTACGATGGCACTGGTGGTGGACACGGAGGTAAAGGTAATGCTTATAGTTCTCTCACCTTTGGTGGTACTACTTATGGAGACTTTTTCACTCCCGACACTATGGGTAGTGGAGGTGGAGGAGGTACTATCGCAGCTGGTAATGGTGGAGGTGCAATAAAACTTACCTCTGCTAACCAAATCGAGATTTCACCAGCAGGTGCTATCACCTCTCCAGGAGGCAATGGTGCCAATTCTACTAATGACTCCGCTGGAGGTGCTGGAGGAAGCGTTTGGTTAATAGCCCATACAATTTCTGGTTCAGGCGTAGTAAGTGCTAACGGTGGTATTGGTGGTGCATCTGCTGGAGGTGGAGGTGGCGGTGGACGTGTGGCACTCTATTATTCAAGTTCTTATACATTCTCAGGAACTCTAACAGCAAATAAAAGTTCTTATGGTACTAGAGGAGAAAATGGTACTGTAATAATATACGACTCGACTTCCAACGACATTATTGTTCCAACTACTCAGACATGGCGGGCCGGCCCCTCATACGATGGTGGTACTTATACTTTCCGTAACTTTACTGTTAATCCATCAGTCGTACTAACATTATTTGGTTTCTACACCAACTCTTCGGATGGATATGGTCATACTTTTAATGTAACCAATTTTGATTTGGGTTCTGGTGCTTCACTCGATATGACTGGAACAGGATACACAGGTGGAGGCACTTTCTCAAATGGAGATGGTCCTGGAGGAGGAAAAGGAGCAGTAAATATGCATTCCTCTGGAGCTGGTTATGCTGATATTGGTAGAAACTCAGCATCAGCTCTCATTGGAGGATCTGCCTATGGAACTATAACTAATCCAACATATTTGGGAAGCGCCGCCGGAAGTGCTAGTTCTTATGGAGGATCCGGTGGTGGAGCAATTATTATCAACGCCTCCAATACTGTCACAATCAATGGAGGTATTATTGCAGATGGAACTGTAGGCACGAATCTCTCTTATGATTCTGGAGGCGGATCTGGAGGTTCTGTAAATATTTTTGCCTCAACAATCACAGGTTCAGGCTCTATCACTGCTAATGGTGGAAACGGTGCTACCTCAAATGCTGGTGGTGGTTCTGGTGGAAGAATTGCCCTTCATTATTCAAGTCAAAATCTATTTGTTGGAGTAACCAGTGTTAATTATGGATCTTGGGGAAGCGGGACTGTCCCCTATGGCACCTTTTATTCTGGTGGTTATCCAGGCATTCCAACCAATCTTACACAAGCCAATACTTCAACAGGAACTAGTTTAGCTGCTCAGGATACTCTGTACGGTGCCAATGCTACATTCTCCTTTATCGTTTCTCATGGTACTGGCGCTACCTTAACACCTCAAATTGAACTGCGGGATTCAACTACCTCATTTTCAGATGTTGCCACCGATACTCTATCAACTATTCAATTATCTGCAGGTACTACTCAAACTGTTTCTATTGGTATTACTGGACTTAATCAACAAACATATCATTGGCAAGCTCGAGTCTGTGATCAAGACAGCTTTTGTTCCTCCTGGGTCAAATTCCAAGCAAACTCAAATGATGATTTTACTGTCGAACTCGATAGTCTTTCTCCAGTCACCAACGCCAGTAATTTTAGATTTAAACAGCTTGGCCAATCAGATGCATCATGGTTAGCCTCTCTTCCTACAATCCTTTGGGATGAAGGCGCCGACGATCCAGTTGGTGTTGGTCTTACTGGTTATTGTATTTCGCTTACTGAAGTTACACCTGGTCAATCTCCCGCCATTAATGACCCTTGTACTAGCGCTGGAACTTTATCTTTATCGACCGTAATTCTTTCTGGTACCGGTGTTGATCTTAATTCTTATTCCGACACTTTCACTCCAGGCAAACAATATTATTTTTCTATCATTGCCAAGGACATTGTTGGAAATGAATATCAAGGCCAAGTGGATGGCTCAGATTATTCCAATCTAATCTCATTTAAATACGACCCTACTCCTCCGGAGAATGTAACCTCAATCTCCGCTGTTTCAGGGTCTTTCTCATCTGTATCAGATCTCTATTTTAGTTGGCCCACTACTTCAAGTCTTGGTGCCACGGACACATTTTCAGGTCTTCTTGGTTTCCAATATTCTATCGGTGATACTGGCAATTGGCACGGCGATACCTATAATTCAGATATTGGCACTTCAATAATTTCTGTTGGTTATTCTCAACCATTTTTCCTACCGGCCTCTGATGCCAGTTATATTGATGTTGGTATAAATACCATTTACTTTAGAGCTATCGATAATGTTGGTAATTTCTCAACACCGTCATCATATCGAACAGCATTAGTCTCTTTCGGGGGCGATGCTCCAACCTTTCCCGACAATTCCGAAGTTACTATCTCAGTTGTTGATGTTAGTTCCACTCGTCCTGCCAATTCCTTTAATGTCTCATGGCCCGAAGCTACTGCTTTTCAAGGTAATTCAATCTACAAGTATTACTACATGATCAACACCACTCCGCCCTCAAACTATGCAACAATCACTTCAAATTCTGCTCTCTACATCGGCACCACTGCCCTTGGTCTCACTGCTGCTGAACTACCATCAATTCACCGAGGTTCAAATACTATTTATGTTGTCGCTGTCGACGACAATCGCGATGCCCAAGGTACTCTCTCTCCCAACTATTCACCTTCAAATTCAATTTCAGCCACTTTCAATTTTAATTCCGACCTTCCCGATCCTCCAACCAATTTAGTTTCATCCGATGCCTCAATAAAAGCTGCTTCGCTTTGGCGCGCTTCTCTTGCCTGGGAAAGGCCCACCTATGGTGGTACTGGAAGTCTGAACTTTATAGTTCAACGATCCTCCAATGGTACAACTTGGACCACTCTTGGAACCACATCTGGTTATGCATATCTGGACACTGTTCCATTATCCCAACGCTATTATTGGCGAGTAGGATCCTACGATAATTCCGATGATTCTCAAAACAGTCCCTCATACGCCAATGCTGTCACCGCTATTCCTCGAGGTTCTTACACTTCTGCTGCCGATCTTTCCTCTGGTCCTTCTGTTTCTTCAATCACCACCAAACGAGCCAAAATATCTTGGTCTACTTCTCGTGGTTCCGACTCAAAAATATCATATGGCACTTCTTCTGGGGATTATTACGATGAAGAACCTTCCAATTCCACTCAAACCAACGACCATACCATCAACCTAACCAATCTTTCTCCTGGCACTACCTATTACTACAAAGCCAAATGGACCGACGAAGACGGAAATACGGGCGAATCTGATGAAAGTACTTTTACCACTTCAGCTCGTCCTTCCATCAAAGACGCCAAGGCTACCGACATTAGTATTAGCTCCGCCACCATTACTTTCACTGTTTCTGATGCTAACAAAATTAAAATGTATTACGGTAAAACCTCAGCCTTTGGTGGGGCAGAGGAGTTAAATACATCTACCACCGAATCCTCTTATTCAATCAAACTTACTAATCTCGAGGACAACACAAAATATTACTACTCCATCTCTGCTTTCGACTCCGAATCTGAAGAATACTATGGCACTACTCTCGACTTTACCACTCTCCCTCGTCCAAAAGTATCCGACATTAAAGTTCAACAAATTCCTAAAACTGCACAAAGCACCTTACTCGTAACATGGAAATCGAACACCGAAATTTCCTCCATTATTACTTACTATCCAATTTCTAATTCCGATAATAGTCGCGATGAAATTGATCTTAAGATGCTCAAAGGTGAACATAAAATGCTTCTCAAAGGACTACTTCCCGACACCGATTATATTCTCACTGTCCGAGGTCGCGACATTGTTGGCAACGAGGCTATCTCTGAAAAAATCAACTTCACCACTGCCACAGACACTCGCCCTCCATCAATTTCCGACTTAAATATCGAAGGAAGTAATGTCCCTCCCGTCAATTCCACTGGTCAAGAATCATCCTCACAGCTAATAGTTTCCTGGACTACCGACGAACCCGCCACCACTCAAGTTGAATATGGTGAAGGTAGCGATTCCACTTATCAGCAAAAAACTCAGGAAGACACCAATCTCACCTACAACCACTTAGTCATTATCAGCAATCTCACCCCTTCAAAGGTATATCACCTTCGAGCCATATCCAACGATAAGGCCAAAAACACCGCCAATTCCATCGACACTGTCACTATTACTCCCAAATCAACCGACAATGCTCTAAATCTTGTTATAAGTAATCTCTCCGAAGCATTTGGCTTTCTTCAATTTCTTCAAAAATAAAAAATGATTTCCTCAGACATTATTAAAATCAATCAACTCTCTAAATCTTTCATGGTTGGCGACCAGCTCATACCGGTCCTAAAGAGCATTAGTTTCTCTGTCCAAAAAAATGATTTTATGGTTATTTACGGTCCTTCTGGCTGTGGCAAATCCACTTTACTCCACACTTTACTTGGCCTGGAAGTTCCCACCAAAGGTGATGTTATTTTTAATAATGTTTCTCTTTATGATGGCTACGACGAGGATTTTCGATCTGAATTTAGAAAAACCAATATTGGTATGGTCTATCAGCAACCAAACTGGATTAAATCACTTAGGGTCATCGACAATGTTGCTTTTCCACTCACACTTCTTGGTTATTCCCATCAAATTCGTCTCAGCAAAGCTAAAGAACTACTTTCTTTAGTAAAAATGGAAAACTGGGCCAATTATTTTCCTTCTGAACTATCCTCAGGACAACAACAAAAAGTTGCTCTTGCTCGGGCTCTTATCAACGATCCGAAGGTAATTATTGCCGATGAACCAACTGGAAATTTAGACTACGATTCCGGTAGGGAGCTAATGGATCTTCTTTCCCAGCTCAACCATGATTCAAATAAAACAATTATCATGGTTACTCACGACCTTGAATACCTAAAATACTCTCGAAAAGCCATTAAAATGTTAGATGGTCAAATTGTAAATCAGTCAAATTCCAATAAAGTTGACGACAAGATTAAATTCAAAAGGCTCAAAGTAGATGAATAAAATTAATAGCGTATTTTTCAGTATTTGGCATACTTTTTACTTTTCATTTCTCATCATTGTTTACTCGCTTTACGCTCTCATTAAGCTTATTTCTCGAGTTATAAAACCTTTTAATGTCGTTTCAAATTCCCTTTGGTTTTTTCTCGACAAAATTGATGTCAAACCCAAAAATTCAATTAGTAATGTTGAAATAATTTCACTCTGTATTCACAATCTTCGTACCAAAAAAGCTCGTACAATCATAACTATTGGTGGTATGACTATTGGCATTTCCACTATAGTATTTTTGGTCTCCCTAGGTTTTGGAGTTCAACAATTAGTTATTAGTCGTGTCGCCAGATTGGATGAAATGCGCCAGGTCGATGTAAGCCCCCAACCAAATAGTAAACTCAAACTCGACGACAAATCCCTCTCCGACATTAAAGATATTACTGGTGTTCAATCCGCTCTCCCTCTTATTTCTGTTGTCGGAAAAGTTAGCTACAACAAGTCCATCACCGACATGGCTGTTTATGGCGTCACCAGCGACTACCTCAAAAGCTCCGCCATCAAACCAATTTCTGGCGTCATCTTCGACAGCAACGATATTTCTCAGATTAATTCAGAAGATAGCGACAATCTTTCCTCTTCCTTACCTCTAAAAAAATACGGCGATCCGGCCGCCCGAGTCAAAGTTTACATCGACAATGGTCAATGGCTGAAAATCAAAAAAGAACCTTACTCAAAAGCTCCTATTCTTGGCTATGTCACCAAACTTTCCGACACTGATTTTGGTCAAGCCTATTGGGGCGAATATGTCGGCGAAGAAGAACTCAATACCACTGCAGTCGACGAGAACGGTGAAAAATTATCCTACTGGATCAAAGTCAGATTACCTCTCTATGTCAAATCTGGTGACACTTACAAAGTTCAAACCGATTCCGCTGGTCAAGACAAGGTCGTTGATGGCTATATTCCTCAAAATGAAATTAAATTCGACATTGTTAGTCAAGCTCTTGCTGATAGTCAAAGTCTTGTTCCCGACATTACCATCGATAATATCGACACCGAAACTCTCGATCTTATCAATTATCAGGATGTCGACACTTCAATCAAAAAGATTCCTGTACCTAACACTAATTCCTTTCAAGCCATTGTCAATCGCTCTGCTCTAAAACTCATGGGTCTTAGCGATCAAGAAGCACTCAATCAAGAAATCACAATCAGTTTTGTTACTACCAACGAATCTAGTGATGGCAAAAATCAACGTCTGGAGACCGAAAATTCTTCTTATAAAATTATTGGCATCCTTCCCGATGAGACTACCCCTCCTATCATTTACGTTCCTTTCCTCGATCTTCGATCTCTAGGTGTAAACACATTCTCCCAGCTAAAAGTCATTGTCGATAATCAGGACAATTTAGCTCAAATCCGAAAACAAATCGAAGTCTCGGGCTACAACACCCATTCCGTTGTCGACACTGTTTCTCAGATCAACAATCTTTTTTCCACTGCTCGTCTAATTTTGGCCATGCTTGGTATCGTCGCCCTAGCTGTTGCTGCTCTTGGTATGTTCAATACTCTCACTGTCTCACTCATGGAACGCACCCGCGAAGTTGGTCTTATGAAAGCTATGGGTATGAAATCTTCTGAAATTATGAGCTTATTTTTAGCCGAATCTCTTCTTATGGGATCGCTTGGCGGCATTTTTGGTATTTTAGCCGGATTTATCTTAGGCAAAATTTTGGACATCATCCTTTCTACATTTACTATCTACAAAGGTGTCGGAACCATTAATATCTCCTATATTCCCATTTCTTTTATTCTCACCATTATTGGCCTATCCCTTTTCGTTGGTATCTTCACTGGTATTTTCCCAGCCAAACGTGCCACCAAAATCTCCGCTCTCAATGCTCTCCGCTACGAATAATCAAAACCAATCTTTTTTATAGAAAATAAACACTAATACTGTCGAAATTCCAATCGAAGCACCCAAAATTTCCCAGAATCCGATCTCCGACATTATCGGCAAATCCACATTCATCCCAAAAAAACTAGCAATCATTGTCGGTACGGTCAGAATAATCGTCAAAGAGGTCAACAATTTAATCGTTTTATTCAAATTATTTGTCAAAATTGTTGATTGCGCATCCCGAATATTTCTCACTGTCGTCAAACTATTCTTGGCCAATTGTACCAGCTGGTCCGAGGCTAGCACCAAATCCTCAATCATATCCTTGTCTTCCTCGTACAGTTCCACTGTCCTCCCGGACATCAATGTATTCAAAATCGTACTATTTCGAACCAATGCATTAAGATAATCATTCAGCTTTTGTTCATAAAACACCAATTGCGTAATTCTCTTATTATCGGCTCTATCCAACTCTGTACTCGTGTTGTAAATACTTCGACTAATTTGCGTAATTGCCAAATTATATTTGCTGTTAATTTCCTTAAATATTTGAATAAACAGCTTAATTTTCTGAGTTGTATAAAAACCAATCTTCTTTTCTAAAAACTTATCAAAAATTCCGTATTCATACTCCGAAATCGTCGTTAAATGTTTGTTTCCAATTACAATAAGTAGGGGAGTAGTAAATAGGTTTTTAGCCTCAGCATTCGGAATTCTTGTAAAAATATAAGCAGTCTTATCTTCAATTTCTAATCTTGGAACTTCAAAAATATCTAAAGCATCTCGAATATGGCCTTCCTCCAGATTCTGTTCATCAACAACGCGCTTAATCTCTTCATTATCCGGTTTGGACACTATTACCCAGTTACCCACCCCCAATTCTTTCTCGATCCTTGCTTCCGAATCTCTCAAAGTTCTCTTAATGTACCTAATCATTGTTCCATTGTAACATCGTTTCTCAGTATCAACATCAGCAATATGCTCACAAAATCGATATAATTCATACTATGACTCACAACAAAGTTGAATCCAATTTTCTTGAACAATTCAAGAATCTCATCGAATCCTCAAAACAAATATACATCACCAGCCATCTTTCTCCCGACGACGACGCCATTTCCTCTACTTTAGCTTTGTATCATGTCTTGATATCAAAATATCCCAAAAAACAAATCAAAATAATACTTTCAGGCAAAAAAGATGATCGCTACCAAAACTTCCAACATTATGCTGCCGTCGAATTTGCAACCGATATTTCTGGACTAATACAATCAAACTCCTTATTAATCATGCTGGACGGAAACCAATACCAACGTTTTACCAATCGTCAACAAGATCTTGTTGACAAAAATCTCCACACAATCTGTATCGACCACCATCAAGGCCAAATAGATGAATTCGACCTGGTCTTATCCGACACTTCGTCATCATCTACCGCAGAATTAATCTATCTCATAAACCAGGAGTATCAATCCAATCCCGATTTTGCCTATCTAATACTCTTAGGGATTCTAGGGGACACTGGTACCTTCAACTACATTACTTCCCAACAAACCAGGGTTTTTGATATTGTCAAAAACATTATCAATACTACCGGAATCGATATTCAAACATATAAATCACAATACAACAACATTAGTCGTCGTGTTTTCAAAGTTCTCAAACAATATATTAAAAATACCAGATTCCACTCCGTTGCCGCTTGGCCGAAATTTTCAACCTCAT
>QKGR01000058.1 GCA_003250375.1 Candidatus Shapirobacteria bacterium
GTTTCTATTTTTGTTTTTACTTCTTCCTCAAATCCTCTTGGGCACGGACTCATTCTCGCCGCCAACTACCATCTTCTCATCGACCAACTAGACGATTATAAAAACGATCCCAAACATCTTCAAAACTGGCTTTTTGCCCGTAGTTCAAAACAACTTCCCATAAAGTACCTCAAACACTATTTGATTTTTTTCACTATCACCACTATTATTTTTGGGTTACTTTTAATCAAATCAAATTAATGGATCAACCTTTTGCCCAAAATTTTACCCAAGCCAAAGAATACATGTACACCGACCAGGACAATCTCCTCGACGATGTTCAGACTGTTATTCAACGCCTCGGTTCCGAGGACGGCATTTCCGACTATTCATTTTTAGTCGCGCCCATCGCCAAAGCCTACGAAGGATATCTCAAAGATTTCTTCCTAAAAATAGGTCTAATCGACAACAACATGTACAACAGCGATCGCTTTAGAGTCGGCAAAGCACTCAACCCTTCTCTTCGCTACAAGAGATTTTCTATTTTCCAAAAATTAGCCAAGCTCGACGAATATGGTGAGGAACTAGCCGAAATTCTTTGGGATGCCTGGAAAGAAGGTCGCAACGAAACTCTTCATTTCTTTCCCCACAATCTAAAAAAACTTACTTTCGACGAAGCCATGCTAAGAATCAACCTCATGCTCACTGCTGTTATTAAGTCCGGCAAATTCCTTGAAGTCAACAAAGAGTACTATCCCGAGTCACTCCAGCCTTCATCTCTGCTATAATCTTTTTCGTATGGCAAAAAAGAAAAAAATAGTTATCGATCAAGATAAATGTATTGGTTGCAACACCTGTCCTCTCATCGATCCCGATACCTTTGAACTCGATCAAAGCGATTACAAAGCCAAGGTCAAGCGTCAGCCAGAAGAAATCGAAGAAATTCATCAAACTGCTGTCGACTCCTGTCCTGTAGGAGCTATCTCTATTGTCGAAGTCGAAGAATAAAGCTGCTATACTCTATTACCAATTTTATAAATTCAAAAAATCATGCCTTCCGAAACTAAAAACGTCACCATCCCCTCATCTGCAGTAGTCTTCTTTTCTACTCTGATGACTGTCACCGCATTTTTTGCGGGTTATTTGTTCTTTCAACTCAAAGCCGGTGGTACGGTTACCAAAACAGCCATTGCATCCGACACCTTTGAAGTCACCAAATCCGACAAACCCGAATTTCAATTTTACGTCATGAGTTTCTGTCCTTATGGTAATCAAGCCGAAGAAGCTCTCAAACCAGTCGCCGAACTCCTCAAGGACAAAGCCGACATCCGACCTCAGTACATTTTCAATAAAATCGACAATCTCGACACCTACTGCAAAAGCAGCAATGGCGATGTTAGTCAATGTGCCGCTTACGTTCAACAACAATATTTCACCAATGTTGATGAATGTAAAAAAGTTATCAACGACAGTGTTGCCAAATGTATGGATGAAAAATCCTACATCAAAGCTTCAAATGGCACCATGTACGCCTCTCTCCATGGCCGCATGGAAGCCAACCAGGACATTCGTGAGCTTTGTGCCTGGAATCAAACTTCCGACAAAATGCAATGGTGGAAATTCATTGATTTAGTCAACACCAACTGTTCTTCTACCAACGCCGACACTTGTTGGGAGCAGCAAGCCAAGGATGCTGGTTTCGACACCGCCAAAATTACCGAATGTTTCAACAACGAAGGTATTGCTTTAGTCGAAAAGGAAATTGAAGCCACCGACAAAGCTAATGTTTCTGGTTCTCCTACCTTTATCCTCAATGGTGCCCAGTTCCCAGGCGACGCAGCCTACAAGAATGATGGCACTGGTAGCCTCAAAATCGGTAAAACCGTCTTCACTCAAGACCAATACCGCACTCCCAATGCTATCAAGGAAGCTATCTGCGCTGCTTTCAAGAAAGCTCCAAAAGAGTGTAAAACCGAATTGGCCAATCTCGATACTGCCAACACTGCTGCCGCAGCTGCTGGTGGTTGCCAATAATCCTATCAGCAAACAAAAAGGCGGGCTATATAGTCCGCCTTTTTTCGTATTATTCCAACTTAATCCAATACATTTCAAATTGATATAATACTCGCATGTCTACTATCATTATCACCGGAGCTGCAACTGGAATAGGCGAGTCTTTAGCTAAATTACTTTCAAACGACCACAAACTTATCCTTACATATCACTCAAGTAAACCAAATAGAATCTCAAATGCTGATTACTACCAACTCGATCTTAATTCCGAAAAGGAAATTTTGAATTTTTCACAAATCATCAAAACAAAATACAATCAGATAGATATATTAATCAACAACGCCGCTGTCTGTCATGATAAAAAATTCATCAATACCAATTTCACCGAAATTAACCAGCAAATCAATGTCAATCTCAGCGCTCTTATTAAACTTTCCTTAAATCTTCTTCCCATCATTAAACAAAAAATAATCAATATCGGTTCAGAGTGTTCAAAAGAAATCTACCCCGAATACGCCGTCTATACAGCCACAAAGTTTGCAGTCAGAGCATTTACTCAAGTACTTGCAAAAGAAGAATCTGGAATCCACACCTATTGTGTTAATCCCGGACCAACCGCCACCAAAATGAACGGATTCTTCGGCACAGAAGTTACAAAAATTGCCCAAGCCATTATCGATCAAACAATCAACACCACACCCCAATCAGGTTCAGATATTGATTTATATAAACAATTCAAAAACTTATGAAACTCAACGCCAAACAACTTCGCCAAAGCAGAGTAGGGGAGGCTGCCCAAAAACAGTCCCAGCTCAAACGCAATCCCATTGTCTTAGTTCTCGACAACGTTTACGACACCTACAACATCGGTTCATTTTTCCGCCTTGCTGACGCCTTGGCAGTTGAAAAAATTTATCTTTGCGGCAAAGTTGTCACCCCTCCCAACATCAAAATCCACCGAGCCTCCATTGGTACTTGGAAATGGGTCCCTTGGGAACAATCAAATTCCACTCTCGAAGTTGTCCAAAAATTAAAAAAATCCGGTTACCAAACTGTAGCCGTCGAACTCAGCGACAAAAGTATTGATTATAAAAAAACTAAATATAACTATCCTATCGCCATCATCGCCGGTTCCGAATCCAATGGAGTAGGGGAGGAGGTCCTCAAATTAGTCGACCAAACTGTCGAAATTCCCATGTATGGCTTCAACATTTCCCTCAATGTCCTCGTCGCCACCTCAGTCATCGCCTACGACGCAGTTTCCAAAATTAAAAACTTATCCAAGTAGTATTTTCATTAAAAATATTTACTAAAAAACACCTCAGGATAGGTCATAAATTTAGCAAAAATTACAGCAATTTTCCAAATTTTTTGTGTTATTATATTCCCTATCTTTCCACAATATTTGCCTATTGTAAAGCCAATTTAGCCTTGTTACAATGACTATGCTGAAAATATTTTGGAATTAATAATTAAATTTTAAATTTCCAATCAAATAATTTAAGGGATATTAATTAAGATCTTAGTTTATGCCAGACAATCAAAAATACACATCCGATCAAATAGTTGTTCTCGAAGGGCTAGAGCCAGTCAGAAAGCGCCCAGCCATGTACATTGGCTCTACCGACATCCGAGGCTTGCACCACTGTCTCACTGAAATCATCGACAATGCCATCGACGAAGCCTTAGCCGGTTTTGCCAAAAATGTTTGGGTTGTCATCCATCCCGACAATTCCGTTTCTGTCGCCGACGATGGTCGTGGTATTCCCATCGACATCATGCCCAAATACAACAAACCCGCCCTCGAAGTCATCATGACCACTCTCCATTCCGGAGGTAAATTCGAAGGCCAAGCCTACAAAGTCTCCGGCGGTCTCCATGGTGTCGGTGCTGCTTGCGTCAACGCCCTCTCCAATCTCTTCCGTGTCGAAGTTCGCCAGAACAACAAAGTTAATTTCATGGAATTTTCCCGAGGCAAAGTATCCAATAAGCTCAGTACTTCCGAACATTCTCGTTCCGAACTCATCGACCAGCTCGTCCCAAAAAATGTCACCGGTACCACCGTTACTTTCTTGCCCGATCCCGAAATTTTCAAAGAAACCGTCGAATTCGATTCCAAAACCATCATTCGATCCCTCAAAGATCGTGCCTATCTTACTTCCAAAATCTATTTTCATTTTTATGATGAAAGGAACAAAAGTGAGCACCACTATTATTTCGAAGGTGGCATTCTCTCCTTGCTTCGTGAATTAAACAAAAACAAATCTGTCGTCCACGAGCCAATCTATGTCCACGGCGAAGATCAAGAAAATGGCGTCGACATCGAAGTCGCCATTCAGTACAACGACACTTTCCAAGAAAATACTCCTTCTTACGTAAACATCATCAACACCCACGAAGGTGGCACTCATTTGGCTGGTTTCAAAACCGCTCTCACCAAAGTCATCAAGGACTACTCTGTCAAAAAAGAGATGGTCAAAAACAAAGATGACGTCATCACCGGCGACGACGTTCGCGAAGGTCTAACCGCCGTCATTTCCGTCAAAATGCCATCCAAAGATCTTCAATTCGAAGGTCAGACCAAAGGTAAACTAGGCAATTCCGAAGTCCAACCAATTGTTGCCAAAATTGTCAAAGAAGTTCTCGACACCTATTTTGAAGAACATCCCGATGTGGCCAAATCCATCGTTGGCAAATCTCTTTTGGCTATCCAAATCCGCAAAGCTGCTCGAGCCGCCAAAGATGCCATCATGCGCAAAGGTGCCTTCGAATCCCTTGGTCTTCCCGGAAAACTAGCCGATTGCCAATCCAAAAAGCCCGAAGAATGTGAAATTTACATCGTCGAGGGAGATTCGGCAGGTGGTTCTGCCAAACAAGGCCGCGATCGCAAATTCCAGGCTATCTTGCCTCTCTGGGGTAAGGCTCTCAACACCGAAGGTATGCGTTTGGACAAAATTGTCGGTTCCGACAAACTCAAGGACTTCATTGTCGCTCTTGGCACTGGTATTGGCGAAACTTTCAACCCCGAAAAACTTCGTTATCATCGAATTATCATCATGTCCGATGCCGACGTCGATGGCGCCCACATTGCCACTCTACTTCTCACCTTCCTTTTCCGCCACATGTCCTACACTATCGAAGCTGGACACGTCTATTTGGCCATGCCACCTCTCTACAAAATTAAACAAGGCAAGGAATCAAAATACGTCTACACCGAAGAAGACAAGGATCAATATCTCAAGAAGCTTGATTCTTCCAAATCTATCGACATCCAGCGATACAAGGGTTTGGGTGAAATGAACCCCCAACAACTCTGGGAAACTACTATGAATCCCGACACTCGCATTCTCAAAAAGATTACTATTTCGGATGCTGCCAAAGCCGATGAGGTTTTCACCACTCTTATGAGCGAAAATGTTCCTCCACGCAAAAAGTTCATCCAAACTCACGCCCATCTTGCAAATTTAGACATTTAAACTATGCCAGACGAACAAAAAACAAATCTAACTCATACTATCGAAAACAATATTGGTCGAATTCTTGAAGTCGACATTGTTCCCGAAATGGAGAAATCCTATTTGGACTACGCCATGAGCGTCATCGTCCAACGTGCTCTCCCCGATGTTCGCGACGGCCTCAAACCTGTTCATCGCCGCATCATCTACGCCATGCAGGACATGGGTCTTACTCCTGGTGGTAAATTTTCCAAATCAGCCAAAGTTGTCGGTGAAGTTTTGGGTAAGTACCATCCTCACGGCGATTCTTCAGTCTACATGGCCTTAGTACGTATGGCCCAGACTTTTTCTCTTCGCTACACTCTGGTCAACGGTCAGGGAAATTTCGGTTCCATCGATGGCGATCCTCCTGCTGCCATGAGGTACACCGAAGTTAAAATGTCCAAAATTGCCCCGGAAATGATTGGCGACATCAACAAAGAAGTCGTCGACATGACCGACAATTTCGATGCCACCATCAAAGAACCATCCGTACTTCCCGCCAAAATTCCAAATCTTTTGCTCAATGGAGCCGATGGTATCGCTGTCGGTATGGCCACCAGAATTCCTCCCCACAACCTCAAAGAAATCTGTAAAGCCATCGACCACATCTTAGCCAATTCCAACATCGAAAAAGTCGAAGCCGATGAATCGATGGAAATTAAGCCCATCATCAACAAGAATATCCCCACTGTCGATCTGGTTCTGGCCGAGGTCTACCAACTCGAAAAACAAAAATATAATTTCGAAACTACCGCCACTGTCGAAGAACTGGTCAAATTTATCGATGGTCCCGATTTTCCCACCGCCGCAGAAATATACGGCAAACAAGGGATTACCGAAATGTACACCACTGGTCGTGGCAAATTCGATATCCGTGGTAAGGCCGAAATTGAAGAAACCAAATCCGGCAAAATCCGTATCGTCATTACTGAAATTCCATACCAAGTCAACAAATCAGACTTTGTCGCCAAAATTGCCGATCTAGTTCGCGACAAGAAAATTATCGGTATTTCCGATCTTCGCGATGAATCAGATCGTCATGGTATCCGAGTTGTCGTCGAAATCAAAAAATCCGGCAAGCCCAAAGCCATCCTCAACAAGCTCTATAAATACACAGCTCTACAAACATCCTATTCGGCCAACATGCTGGCCCTGGTCAACGGAGTCCCTCAGACTCTCAACCTCCGCCAAATGTTGCTCCTCTTCGTCCGCCATCGCGAACTCATAATTCGTCGTCGCTCCATCTACGATCTTAAGGGCGCCAAAATGCGGGCCCATATTTTGGAAGGTTTCAAAAAAGCTCTCGATCTTATCGAAGAAGTCATTAAAACCATTCGAGCCACCAAAACCGACGAAGATCCCAAACAAAAGCTTATGGATAAGTTCGGTTTCACCGATCTTCAAGCTCAAGCCATCTTGGAAATGCAACTTCGCAAACTCTCCGGACTTGAACGTCAAAAAATCGACGATGAGTTCAACCAAATCAGTGCCCAAATCGATACTCTCACTGGAATTCTCACCATCCCCGAAAAGATGATTGAGGTTCTCAAGCTCGAAAATGCTGAAATTAGCGAAAAATATGGCGACGCCCGCAAGACAAAAATATACGTCCGAGGCCTTGCCGACTTTAGCGAAGAAGACCTCATTCCCAACGAAGCTACTCTGGTTACCATCACCAGAAGCGGCTATGTCAAACGTCTTCCCAAAGACACCTATCGCAGCCAAAACCGAGGCGGCAAAGGTGTTGTTGGTATGACCACTAAAGAAGAGGATGAAGTCGAATCGATGCTCTCTGTTGACACCCACGACGATCTTCTTTTCTTCACCAACAAAGGTCGAGTTTTCAAAACCAAAGTTTGGGATCTTCCCGAAGGTAGTCGCCAAGCCAAAGGTTCAGCCATCATCAACCTCATCAATATTAGTAATGGCGAAACTGTCCAAGCTATTCTACCGGTCAAAAAAGAGAACGATGCTAAAAACATCCTCTTGGCCACCCGAAATGGCATCATCAAAAAGACTGGCATCGATAAATTCAACAATATCCGCCAAACTGGCCTCACTGCCATCAAGCTCGATCCCAACGATCAACTTGTTTGGGCCAAAGCCACCACTGGCAAGGATCAGATCTTTTTGGTCACCCACGAAGGAAAATGCATCCGCTTCGACGAAAACGACACCCGTTCCATGGGTCGCCACACTCGAGGAGTCCGAGGTATTCTCCTCAAGGACAAAGATTACCTAGTCAGTATGGATGTTATTCCTTCCAGCCTCAAATCACAGGACAAATCTGAATTCAGACATTTGCTCGTAGTCACCGAAACAGGTATTGGCAAACGTACCGACGTCTACCAGTATCCCATCCAAAAACGTGGCGGTGTTGGCGTCAAAGTCTCCAATCTCAGTTCCAAGACTGGTAAAATTTCTGTCGCTCAGGTTGTCTGCCAAGAGAACGACCAAATCATTCTTGTCTCCAAAAAGGCTGTCACCATCAAACTTCCGCTTCAGAATGTTCCCATTCTCAATCGAAGCACCAAAGGTGTCATTCTCATGA
This sequence comes from Candidatus Shapirobacteria bacterium, assembly GCA_003250375.1. Classification (GTDB taxonomy): domain Bacteria; phylum Patescibacteriota; class Microgenomatia; order UBA12405; family UBA12405; genus SZUA-533. The sequence goes on from QKGR01000058.1 coordinate 8,041, forward strand.
GACTAAAATCTTCCGAGGACCAAGTCTCTGCCATCACCATCCTCGACAAGGTTGAGTCGACAGATTCAGCATAATTATAGGATTATAGATTTCTCACCAATCTCAGTCTGGGTCAAAAGCCGACATTCAGCTCAAACCCAGGCTGAGATTGTCCCTATTTTACCGCCACTCAAAAGTAGCTCAATACTACATAGTTACTCACCCCAACCAAACTCAAGATAGTCGATTATTATAAGACACAAGCCTAAATTATTATAAGACCATACTATGAATTTTTACCTGTATTCTAAGGCTTTTTTAATGCATAAATTTCACAATTATTCCCTGTCTTCCACCCAGCCTATAATAACCATCCCTTTGCCAATCCTCGTCACTATCTAATATTATGGGTCACAGTATTATATTACAGGACTCTTAGCAGTCAATCAGCTACTCTGCTAATCTACCCCATAGCTACATTTTATGCCTATTTAAAGGCCTAATCACAATTACAATAGCTCCATATTTCACAACTTCCAGCCTTCAGTCTTTTCTTCAAAAAAAGCCCCTACTATAGGTCACTCCTCTTTTTTCTCATTTTCGATAGGGGAGAGGGGATGGGGGTGATTCCCGCTGTGGTATCTTTCGTGCACTTCCCGAAGCCTGGCGTCAGTTACGTGAGTGTAAATCTGTGTCGTAGAAATATTTTTATGGCCCAAAATTTCCTGAATCGATCTCAAGTCGGCTCCGCCTCTCAGAAGGTCCGTGGCCAAAGAATGTCGAATTGTATGAGGCGTCGCCTCCACTGGCAGCTTGGCCTTATGCACATACTTTTTCACTAGTTTCTGCACCGATCTTGCCGTCAATCGAAAATCCATAGCATCCTTTCCCTCCACTTTTCCCGACATCCTCACAAACAAAGGCTTGTACTTATCCCTCCTAGTTTTCAGGTACTTATCCAAGGCCTCAGCCGATCTCTCCGACAAGAACACCACTCTGGCTTTTCCACCCTTACCAATCACTCCAAATTCTCTAGTCTCCAAATTTACCTTATCCCTATCCAATGACACCAATTCCGACACCCTAAGTCCCGTAGAAAACAACAATTCCAAAATCGCCCTATCCCGTAGCCCGGTTTTTTCCGAAGTCATCGGCATCGCCAACAATCTTTCCACCTGATCAATTTCCAAGAACTTCAACGACTTGGCATTGTTCTTGGGCACCTCCAACTTTTCCGGTTCCAAAGCCCGCACATCATGCTTCACCAACCATTTCAAAAAGGAGCGTGCTGCAATAATATAGTATCCCTGAGTCACCGTCGTCATTTCACCATTATTTCCCGGCATTCTCGAAATATGCAATCTAAATCTTCTCATCGACTCCATGTTCACATCATCTATAGTAGGGGAGTGCCCCTTAGTCTCGGTCAGGTAGTCCACCAGGATATTCAAATAATGCTCATAATTTCGCACCGTCAACTTCGAACAGTTTCTTTCAACTTCCAAATATTCCAAAAAATTCCTAATTAAATGATTTAAGTCCTTATTCACAATTCATCATAACACAGCAGGGGAGACTACTTCAACATTTTACGAACCTCCCCTATCCAAAATCGTCCTCTCCCAGCAGGAAGCCTTCTTGGACCATCACCAGCATCTCCACCCCACTAATTTCAGAAATACTAATCCACCAACAAAGCTCCAACACTAAACAAGCAATTAATCAACATTAATTTACAAAACAACATAAAACACAAACTTATCAAAAATGACTGGGGAACCATACCAGTAATTTTCTTAATATCCAATACTCATCCCAAAAAGCACATTTATCCCAAATACAGGATCAATAGCGCAATCAGATAATAAAACAAAACGATAAATTAGTCGACTAATTATTTATCGTCGTTTCTAGGGCCTCTGGTGATGTCATACATAATTGGCCTTATTTTACGTATATTTTAATACTCTCCCTCAAATTTAGCCTCAGGGGAGTCAAGTATCAAATTTTTAAGGCTAAACCAAGATTTTTTGGGCCAGGGACCAACCGGGTGAATAACCAGCCGAATTCCGACCTGACCCAAATTAATTTAATTCATCAAAATATTATTACAAATTTTAATTTCTTAATTAATTTACAAAAATGACCCCTCCCCTCCACTCTCCAAGCTATTGGTTCGCAAAAGAGACCTTGTGCGAACCATTAAAATCCCACTACCCCAAATAGAGTAGAAGACAAAAAACTTGTTCATATTATCTGCCG
>QKGR01000030.1 GCA_003250375.1 Candidatus Shapirobacteria bacterium
ACTGATTTTTCAAAAGAAGGCCAATTGTTGGAAGACAAATATTTTCTGACTTTTAAGGTGATGAACACAAAGGGAAACTTAGTAGAAAATTTTGAGGGAGGAGCAAATAAGTGGATGTCGAAAAAAGAGATATTTGAGCTTGAGGATTTGTTTGATGACGTGGAAGAAATACTTGAGGCAGTAGACAGGGATACGTTCGAATTTAAAGAGAAACAATACCGAGTTAAACGATATTGAAGTTACTTAAACGTATATTTTGCCTATTTGTAGGTTTTATTGTATAATTCCTGTGTGGAAAAAGAGTTTTTGAACTTTAATGACTGGAAAAAAGCTGAAGAAATACTTCAGGGAGAGGGAGACAGAGGACTTGCGTACTTAAAAAGTCCAAGGAAGAGAGCGATGGATTTGGTTTTGGGAGGACTATCGCTGATGCCGGCAACTGCGTTGACTCTGATGCCTGGAATATTGATTTCATTAAACGGAGGAGAACCAGTAGTGCAGCTGGAGAATGATTGGGGTGAAAAGAGAATTAAAGTATTCAAACTGAGATCGATGAGGAGGAATGCACATGAATTAGAAGCTAAAATTGCTAAGGGAAGACCGCTAAATAGTATTAAAAATGGAGTTGATACAAGAATAACGAAAATTGGAAGAATTGTTAGAAAAACAAGTTTGGATGAGTTACCTCAACTAATTGGAGTATTGAATGGAGAATGGTCGCTGGTGGGACCAAGACCATTTGGAAGAGCAGATTGGAGCTATATTCATGATAATTTTTCAAAAGCTACAATTCGGCATCATAACAAGAAACTGGATGGTGGAATAAGGCCTGGAATAACTGGTCTTTACGGAATATTTGGAAGAGGAGATTTGTCGATTGAGGAGAGATGGTGCTTGGAGAATATTTATATGGATGAGGCGACTTTCAAGGGAGATTTGAGGATAATTGCTTTGACTTTTGGAGCGGTGCTGAGAAGGCGAGGGGCGAGATAGATAAGTGGAATCCCGGGTGAAGTGACCAGGAAGCAAGAAGGGATTGGGATGGATAAAAAAGATAAGAAGAGTTGATAGAAACTATTTCTCCAAGATTACTTTATTACTTGGAACACTAGGTGTCCTAACTCCAATAATTGTAATTTCTTCGAGGACTTCAACAATTTGGTCTGGTACTCCGGAGGGTAAGTTAAAATAGTCACCTTGTTTAATTTCAAAAGTCTCATCACCTAGCCTAAATTTAGCCCTACCACTTAAAACGATTAGATATTCGTTACCAAGAGGATGTATATGAAGTTTATCTTGGGGATTACCAGCTGAAAATGTTTTGTAATAAATTTCGACGCTTTCATCTTTAAACGGTTCATTCATGAATTGTCCGACTAGCCAACCTCTCTTATTTGTTTGTTGCTCTGTAAGATTGCCGATTTTGACTTTTCTCATACTGAATTGTAATCCCTCGTAACTAGGCCGATCAATGATTTTAATAGATTTATTTGATGTAGTGTAGTTTATACCCTGTCTTTAGGTATTTTCCGTAGTGAGTCCTGGACGAAGTGACCGGGAAGTAATTAATGAAAAGTACAATTTAACACTCACCTGCTTTGGGATGGATAAGAAGATTAAAAGAATTGCGATAAAATATACCAATGGCAAAAACTCAAAAAGAACAAAAAACAATCGGTTATTATGACCAGCAAGCACGGCAATGGGCATCTGAACATGGAGGACAGGAAGAAAGGTCATATTGGGAAAAACAGATGGCCAGATTTAAGGAACTGTTGCCAAGTGGGAAAATTCTTGAAGTTGGTTCTGGTGCAGGAAAAGATGCAAAAGCTTTAATTACAATGGGATATGAATATACAGGTACTGATGCATCTAAAGGATTGATCGAAGTGGCACAAGCTAGGAATCCAAATGCAGCTTTTGTAAACCAAGCAGTAGAAGACCTTAACTTCCCCAACCAATCATTTAACGGTTTTTGGACAGCAGCTACCCTACTTCATATACCGAAAGATCAGATCGATTTAGCTTTACAAAAAATTAAAAATGTGTGCAAGGTAGGATCAATCGGTTTTATTTCTCTTAAAGAAGGTCAAGGAGAAAAAGAAGATTCTAATACTGGCAGATGGTTTGCCTATTATTCAAGAGAGGAATTTACAGAAGTGCTAAAAAGAAATGGATTTAAAGTGGTTGATTTTGAATTAAGAGAAGAATCAAGACCTGGTCAACCCAATTGGCTTGCTTTTTTTGTGAAACAACAATAAATACCTATCTTTAGGGATTTTCTGTAGTGAGTCCCGGGTGGGAGTTGAACCCACCTGAAAGGTTTTGCAGACCTCTGTATAACCGCTTTACTACCGGGACTTAGCTTCAAAGCTAATTAGCCTTGATGCCGTTATTTTAATCTATTTTGACTAATTTCTCTAGGCTTAAGTACGAATGATTTGGTTGTGCCTGTACGACAAAGTTTGATATGGGAGATTACGAAAAGGACAGCACCAACAAAGGTGGTTATATAATTGAAACAAGCAAGCTTAAACCGTTTTGGCGTGGAGTAGCAAGAGTGATGTTTGAAGTTGGAGGGTTGTTTTTGCCTCAGTCGGGAGGGGCTCATAAGTTGACAGACCAAGAGAAGCTGGTAGCGCAATCTTACGACCCAATGATCAGAAGAAGAAAATAGGTTATTATTATTGAATGAAGAAAATTGTATTTTTGGTACTAGCTGGATTGGTATTGTTTGGCGGCGGAGCGGTGGTAGGGAAATTTGTTCCGGAAAAAATTAAGACTGGCGTGAATGAGGAGAAGAAAGATAAGTATATTGCTTTTGAATTGGAAATTTACGACAAAGTTAAGGAAAATTATTGGGAGAAAATTTCCGATGAGGAGTTGTCGAAAATATTTCTATTGGCAGTGGATAAAATTACTGGAACTTCGCATAGTTTAAAAACAAATAATAAAGATGGAGTTGAGGGATTGCTGATGGATGTACAAAAAGATATTTTGGAAGACAAAAGAAAAGAATTTAGTGCGACTTTGGGCGACATGGTACTGGCGAATTTGAGTCCATTTGGAAGATCGAGATTGTATTCTCAAAAAGACGAAAATTCTTTGAGTAATACAGTGAACAATATAAATCCTGAAGAAAATCATCTGAACAATCTTGGAGTGGAAAAAGGAGCGAGTGATGTGGAGGTGGAAGAGGCATATGAGACAAAAATTAAAGAAGCTAGTAGTGCAGCGGAAAAAGAAAAAATTGCCCAGTCGTATGAGGTAATTAAAGATGAGGACAGCAGGCAAATTTATGAGGAGTCGGGGGTGGAGCCAACAATTAAGTATGAACTAATGAGTCCAAAGATTTTTTATATGAGATTGTCGAAATTTTCACCGACAACAATGGATGAAATGGCAAGAGTAACAGCTAAGGTTAACAAGGGAACGGAGCTTGATACTTTGATTTTTGATTTGAGAGGAAATATTGGCGGAGCAATAGATGGACTCCCCTACTTTTTGGGACCATTTATCGGCAACGATCAGTACGCATATCAGTTCTACCATCAGGGAGATAAGGAAGATTATAAGACAAGAGTGGGTTGGATGGATAGTTTGGTGAGATACGACAAAGTTGTAATCTTAATTGATGGACAGAGCCAATCAACAGCAGAGCTGATGGCATCGGTGCTGAAGAAATATAATGTGGGAGTAGTGATGGGAGAAACTTCGAAGGGTTGGGGTACGGTGGAGCGAGTGTTTCCTATGGATAATCAGATTGCGGACGATGAAAAGTTTTCTTTATTCTTGGTACATAGAGTGACTCTGAGAGAAGATGGACAGCCAATTGAAGGAAGAGGGGTGGACCCACAAATTTCGATTAAGGATAAGAACTGGAAGAGCCAACTGATGTCCAAATATAACCGCCAGGACATTGTGGAAGCGATTGATAAGATCTATTCGGATTAAATAGTTAAGACTATTTAATAGTAGAAGCGTTGACCATAATGAGGAAGTTGTCGTCGTTGCGGACACAAGCATGAGTAATACTGGGATTGGAAACGATTGAGTTGGTTGAATTAGTGAAGACAGCAACCACGTCAGAGGATGTTGAAGAGGAAGAAAGGATGTAGGGGCTTTCTCCGGCAGATCTGTAAGCAGAAAAATAGGCACGGGACATTTCGGCATTGGCAAGATCTTCGTATAGTCCACGAGCATCGTCGTATTTGTTCTGATTATCTTTGAAATTGGAAAGACGACGCTGGGCGTAGGCACAGAGCTTGTTGTCGAATGTTAGTTCTTTAAGATTGTTTTGAACTCTCTTTTGATTGACTAAATTAAAAACTTGATCTGACAAATCGCTAGGTAGAGCAGACGAGGACTTGCCTATTTGAGTGGCAACATTGTTCTTAATGTTGACATTGGAGCGGCCTTTGAATCCGGCATAAATACCAAGAGAAAGCGCGGCAAGCATAATAATAAAGAAAAATGATATTAAGATGACTGCAAGAGCAACGAAGGCGGTACGAGATTTGGAATCGGTTTTGACTACTACGGTCTTGGCAATTTTATCGTGCCAAGCTTGTTTTTTACTATTAGCAGCAGCAGAAATATAACCAAGGAATAAGATGGAAGATAAGGTGTAGCTAAGATAGCGAACGATGGCAGAGGTTAAATCTAGATCGGAGCCATCTTCTTTGACAATTTTAACACCAAGGGCTTTCTTGCCTAATGTTTGGCCATTTTGTTTTACCCAGAAGAATATAACGTAGGCAGCTCCAATGATAATTGCCCAAGGACTTACGGAAGAGCTGGAGCTGGTAGCATCGGATGAGGAAAGATAAGTGGTGTATTTGTATGAGAAAGGTGAAGTTATTAGTCCAATAATTAGACTATCAACTAGTAAGGCTGCCAAACGTCGCCAAAAACCGGCATAACCAAATTCGGGATTGAAGGAGTTGGCGGAGTGAGTTTGTGTTTGCATAGATGAGTATAGCGATAATTAAACAACAATTGCAATAAGAAAACCCCGGTGGGAGCCGGGGTTTTGAGTTTAAATCCTTTGGTACTTCGTACCACCTTCCCTTTCACAAGGGACTACTTTTTTACATCATGCCGTCCATGCCGCCGCCCATGGGAGGCATAGGAGGAGTTTTCTTTTCGGGTTGATCGGCGATGATGACATCGGTAGTAAGAATCATTTCACCAGTTGAAACTGCATTGATGACGGCTGATTTGACAACTTTGGCAGGATCGATGACACCAAAGGAAGTCATGGAGCCAAATTCATCTATGGCAGAATTGTAGCCATAATCAGAATTTGGATCTTTGGCGAGTTCTTCGACAACTTTGTTGAGAACATAACCAGCATCACGACCAGAATTGGTAGCCAATTTTCGAACTGGAGCTTCGAGGGCGAAGCGAAGAATATTGATACCAACTTCCTCTTCGGAAGACTCTGGTTTAATTTTGTCCAAAGATTTGATGGATTTGAGAAGAGCGACACCACCACCTGGAAGAATTCCCTCTTCAACAGCGGCTTTGGTAGCTTCGATAGCATCCTTAACTCTTTCGAGTTTTTCTTTCATCTCCATTTCAGTAGCACCACCAACTTGAAGGACAATGGCACCGCCGGCTAATTTAGCAATTCTTTCTTGAAGTTTTTCTTTGTCGTAGTCGCTGGTGGATTTGTCGATTTGAGCTCGGAGTTGGGTTACGCGGGATTTAACATCGGCCTCAGAACCGGAGCCACCAAGAATTCTGGTTTTATCTTTGTCGGAGACAACCGAATCGGCATGACCACAATAATCTTGAGGATCGACAGTGTCGAATTTAAGACCAAGATCTTCGGAAATAACCTGACCACCAGTGAGTGCGGCAATATCCTCGAGCATGGCTTTGCGACGATCGCCAAAACCAGGAGCTTTGACAGCGAGAACATTGAAAGTACCGCGAAGTTTGTTGACAACCAAAGTAGCAAGAGCCTGACCATCGACATCATCGGCAATGATAACGAAGTTTTTGGTGAGCTTGACTAGTTTTTCCAAGAAAGGAAGAACTTCTTCGATATTGGAAATCTTTTTGTCGGTGATGACAATGTAGGGATTCTCGATGGTGGCTTCCATGGTTTCGGTGTTGGTAGCAAAATAGGCTGAAAGGAAGCCTTGATCGAATTCCATGCCGGAAGTTTCTTTGGTTTCAATACCAAGACCTTTACCCTCTTCGGCAGTAATAAGACCATCGCGACCAACTTTAACTACAGCATCGGCAATTTTTTGGCCAATAGCATCGTCGCCAGCAGAAATAGTGGCTACATGCTCGATGGAAGATTTGTCGTCGATTTTGATGGTTTTCTTCATAGCGTCGAGGGATTCAAGAATTGCTTGGAGACCTTTTTGAAGCCCTTTACGGACAAGCATAGGATTGGCGCCAGCGGTGATATTTTGAAAACCTTTGTTGGCAATAGCTTGAGCTAAGAGTGTGGATGAAGTAGTACCGTCTCCGGCGGCATCGTTGGTTTTGGAAGCAGCTTCTTTGAGAAGTTGAGCACCCATGTTTTCGAAAGGATCTTCGAGTTCGATTTCCTTGGCGACAGTGACACCATCGTGAATTACAGTAGGAGCACCAAATTTTTTGTCGATGCCAACATTGCGGCCTTTGGGACCGAGAGTGGTAGTGACTGCATCGGCGAGAATATTAATACCATTTAGAAGTGATTGACGGGCTTGAGTGCCAAATTGAATTTGTTTTGCCATAGTTTTGTTTAATTTCTAATTTAATAAGTTATAAATCCTTTGGTACTCCGACTGGTATGCCGTCGTACCACCTTTCCTTTGACAAGGAACTATTTAATAACGGCCATAATATCGTCGAATTTGACGATGAGATATTTGCTTTGATTATCTTTATATTCAGTGCCACCCCATTCTTTGTAGATGACAAGGTCGTTGATTTTTACAGGAGATGTTTTGGTGGTACCAAAATCGGTGACATAATCAGCACCAACAGCTAGAACTGTACCTTGTTGGGGTTTGTTGTCGGCTGAGTCGGGAAGAACTATGCCAGAAGAAGTGGTCGATTCTTTGGCTTGGGGTTTGACAAGTATGTAACCAGGAGCTGGGATGATATTAGTGCTTTGTGACATGAGTGCTTTTATGTTTTTCAAATTATTAATAATATTAGCAATCTATTATAAATAGTGCTATTAAAGATATCTAGTGTCAATCTTGTTTACATTATTATCTATAACAAAATATAACATTTTATTATAAAAATAGTCGGACGAATTGATGTTAAAAAGTGAAATGGGTTATAATCGAACAACCATGATGTTTTTATTGATGCTATTGTTGTTTTTGATTGTACTACCTAAAAAGGCAGAAGCGGCGATAATTATCGATCATAATGCTGTAAACCAGTTTGAACAAATGCCAGATTCGGCAATTTCGGCGGCGGCGAGAGAAAGACTAATGATTCGACATGCATCGATTGGAGTACAAATTGGATGGAATGATTCGGATAGTGGACTAAACAGATTGCAAGCTCAGAATTCAAAATATAATAGATCGAACTGGGATTTTCAGGGACGAGGAAATCCGGGTTGGGCTGGGAAAATAGCTGATTTTGAGACAGCGGCGGCGGAAAATGCCAGTAGTATGGATATTATGATGATGAAGTATTGTTATGTGGATTGGGATGCAGATGCAGGTGCTTATATTGAGGCAATGAATAGAGCTGAGAGTAGATACCCAAACAAGACAATTGTATGGTGGACAATGCCGATTACGACAGAAGGCAGTGAAGAGAGAGATAGTTTTAATCGACAGGTTCGGGCTTATGCAGCAGCAAACAATAAAGTGTTGTTTGATATTGCTGATATTGAAAGCCATGGAAGCGATGGAGTACTAAAAAGGGATAGCGCAGGTAGAGAGATTTTTGATGCTAGTATTTCGTCGGACGGAGGACATTTTACAGTAGAAGGAAGAATAATGGTAGCTAAGGCATTTTGGGTGATGGTGGCGAGAATTGCCGGATGGTCGCCGGACGGGACGGTAATTAGCGCCAGCCCAACACCAACAAGGCCGGCAGCAACGGCAACTTCTACAATAAGACCAACGGCCACAATAAGACCGTCAGCAACCCCAACAGCAACAAGATCCACAGAGCCAACTAGTGGATTTGGAGCAAGCAATACCCCAACACCGACAGTGATGAGTACAGAAAATTACTGTGGAATGTGCAATAGCGGGATAAGAAGATCATTTGGAAATGCGGATTGTAATGATGTGGTAGATATTAATGATGTGTCGATTTGGAGAAATGAATTCATGGAATGGCAAAGAAACCGAGAATTTAGGGCTGATTGGAAGGCAGATTTTAATTGCGACAGAATTGTAAATGAAGATGATTTCCGCGTCTGGAAGAGATGGTTTTTGGCAACATTGTGAAGAATTTGAAATTAAAGAGAACTAAAGTAGGTAGATCTAATTTTTGGTATTTGAGCAATGATGAGTTTATTGGAAAAAGAGTGGCATTGAGGAAGTATGAACAATACGAGACTGAGGTGATGATGAAGAATATTGATGAAGGCGATGTGGTGGTAGACGTGGGGGCAAATATTGGATATTACAGTGTGCTGGTGGCAGAAAAAGTGGGCCCGAAGGGAAGAGTTTTTGCCATAGAACCAGAAGAAAAGAATTTTGAAATTTTGAAAAAAAATATTGAAACGAACAAATTTAGAAACGTGAAGTTGATAAAAGCTGGGGCAGGAGTAAGGAATGAAGAGAGAATATTGGAGGTGTCGCAGAATAATTACGGAGATCATAGGGTTGGATCTCAGATCTCAGATGTCAGATGCCAGGAAAAAGAAAGACAGAGAGTTAAAATTATAAGACTAGATGATGTAATTGAAGATAAAGTGGATTTGTTGAAAATTGACACTCAAGGATTTGAGCCATATGTGATTGAAGGATCAAAGAGAATTATTGAGGAAGATAGGCCAGAAATCTTTTTGGAATATACGCCGGAAGTTTATGAAAATAAGAAAAATAGAGAAATTATTGAGGAATTGTTTGGTAAATATAAATATATTCGAATTGTGGATGATTATTTGAATATAGTGATTGAGGCCAAGTCCCCTATTGAAAAATATTGCAAAAATAAGAAAGGTTATTGCGATTTGTGGCTGAGCAATAAAAAAATAGGATGGGTGGAAAAATATGGAAAAATAAGAGTTAAGAAATTGATTCGACAATTGCTTGGACTGCCGCAGACAGGTTGAGAATGAATAGGAAACGGTTATAATGAGCTAAGATGTCAAAAATAAAAACAATTCAGGCCAGAGAAATATTAGCATCGGGAGGAGCGCCTTCGATTGAGGCAACAGTCTACGGAGCTTCAGCTGGTTCGAAAGAGGCTTTTGTACTATTGGATGGGGATAAATCAAGATACAACGGAAAAGGAATGTTGAAAGCAAGAGATAATATTTTGAAAATAATAGCTCCGGCATTGGTGGGAAAAGAGGCTGAAAATCAGCGAGAAATTGACGAAATTATGATTAAGTTGGATGGAAGTGATAATAAGAGTAATTTGGGTGGAAATGCAATTTTGGCGGTGTCGATGGCAGTAGCTAGAGCGGCGGCGGCTGAGCTTGGAGTGCCTTTGTATAAATATTTAAGACAGAGCTTTGGAATTCCTTCGACAAGCTCAGGATTTAAAATGCCAAAACCAATGGTGGTGATGATTGAGGGAGGAAAACACGCCGATGAGACAACTGATTTGCAGGAATATTTGATTTCGTCGCTGGGAAATAGAAGTGCCGAAGAAAATGTGAGAATGCAGATGGAAATTTACGAGGCATTGAAAAAAATATTAAAAAGAGAGGGGTTGTCGGTGAATGTGGGAAACGAGGGAGCTTTTGCACCAAACGGATTGAGCTCGAATGAAAAACCAATGGAATATTTGGTGGAAGCAATTAAGAATGCGGGATACGAACCGGGGGTGGACGCGGGAATTTCGATTGATGCGGCAGCATCGGAGTTTCAAGATAAAGATTCTCAGATGTCGGATATCAGATATCAGTTAAAAATAGAAAATAGGACATTAAGTTCGGAAGAATTGATTGAGTATTATGCATCATGGATTGGAAAATACCCATTTGTGAGTTGGGAAGATATGTTGTCGGAATTTGATTGGGAGTCCTGGCCAAAGATGGTAGAAAAAGTAGCTGGAAAATTTCCGGTGATTGCAGATGATTTGACGGTAACTAACAAAGCAATTTGGCAGGAGGCGATTGATAAAAAAGCAGCGACGGCAATTTTGATTAAATTAAATCAGGCAGGTTCGGTGACAGAGACGGTAGATTGTTGCTTGCTGGCACAAAAATATGGCTTTTGGAAAGTCCCCTCTCATAGGGGTGGTGGAGAAACAAATGATACATTTATGGTAGATTTGGCGGTGGCAGTGGGAGGTGAGTATATTAAGGTTGGACCAACCAGAGGCGAGAGAGTGTGTAAGTATAATAGACTTATGAGGATTGAAGAAGAATTAAATTTATGAGCAAAAATGAATTTACAACGAGCGTATCGGCAGGAATATGTCTTGAAACTTCAGAAGGTGATTTGATATTAGTAAGGCAAAGAAGTAGTCAGATGTGGGGAATTCCGGCAGGTCATATGAGATCTCTAGAGTCACCAGTTGCGACAATGTATCGAGAATTAGAAGAGGAAACTGGAATAAGAAGAATTCAGATAGCTGATATTGGACTACAAGGAATGTATCCGATTCCAAGAGATGAAACACATACATCATTGGGAATTGTTCTGAGAGGAAAATTTTTTGGCGAACTTGATCCAACTTTCCATTGTGATGAGATTGATAAAGTAGGTGTTTTTGGAAAAATACTACTAGGAAACCTAATCGCCCGACCAACTTTATTATACAAACCAGAATTTAACCAAAGAGTGTTAATGGATTGGATTAATGGCAGAACTAATTTAATTTTTTAGTTAGTTAATTTAATTTTCCATTGACCGTGTTCTTTGATGGGTACGAAGGTCTCGTCTGAGTATTGAGTTTGATTGCTTATTTGCTGCCATGATTCTTGATTGATATTAGAAAGGGTTTGAGTGTCCAACATTTGATAGGTGTCTTTGTAGAATTGGGACTGATAGCGGGAGCGGAAATAATCGAGAGTAGATTGGGAAGAAGGAAAGAAGTTTAAATAGAGAAAAGGGAGATAAATAAGAATAATTAGAGTATTGAGAAGATAGAGCCGATTTAGAGCTAGGACTAGAGAAATGATTAGAAGAGGAATAAGAGGAATGAGATATCTTGGCCAAAAATCGATGGTAAAATTCATGAAAATATAGCCAATAACAACGAGTGAGGAGAATAGAAGATAATCGTTTTTAATTTTTTTAGTTAATATTTGGAACAGGGAGATAATTGAAGCAATAAGGCCTAGTGGAAGCAAAAGCGACCAGTTTGTTGGCCAAAGAGTGGGATGGCCAACCCAATAACCGATATATTTTCGAGTAAAAATGAATCGGAGAATGTTGAACCAGTCGGCCGATCCCCCATTGCCTTTTTGAAAATCAATGACTTTCTGATGGAGCCTTAGCCAAGGAATAGGATTTGGATGATAGATAAAATACGTGGGGAAATATGCCAAAGCGTAACCAGCAGCAACCAGAAGTCCAAAAGGAATTATGTATTTGTATTGTTTACGTTTAAGAAGAAGAATAACTGCCATGAGTGCAAACATGGGAATAAAGTAGGGAGGTTTGACGGCTGCCATGAGACCGAGTGAAAGGGCTGAGAGGAAAAGAGTGGTGGTTTGGGATGATTTTAGATAGCGGAAGAAAAAAAAGAGGAAAAGAATGAAGAAGAAAGTGAGAGGTAAATCGAGCATGGTGGTAGTAATTTGATCAACAATGGCGGGATTAAATGCAAACAGAAAAATAGAAATCCAACGTTGGTGGAGGTTGGAGAAAATGATTTTGGATATTTGGTAAAAAATTAGAATTGAAGCAAGATAGTATAGATAACTAGCGAGGTAAGGGTTGTGGAAATATTTGGCGGTTAGGCCGTAAGTGTATTTTCCCAAAGGTGGTACCCAATAGTCGACATTAAAAGGATTTTCGTGATTGTTGACCAGACGATAGCCAATGTAGCGATAAACCCCTTCATCTCCAATACCACGGGGACTATTGGGGACGTTCCACTGAGATTCGTAGTAGGCATTTTCCCAATAAACTGGATCGAATTTGTAGAAGAAAATCCAACGACTAAGATAAGTGACGACAGTTAAGGAGAGGATGAAAAGTAAGGTATAAAGGTATGAAATTTTGAATTTAAATTTCATACTGGAAATATTGGTCGTAAGGAATAGTCCAAGAACAGGTATCCTCGATGGTAGCGTTTTCCATAATTTTACGGAAAAGACGAATGGAATTGCCGTGAGCAGAAATGGCAATACCAGTGTCGGTATTGGAATATTGTTGCTTTAACATATCGATAAATTCTTTAACACGAAGTTCAACATCGGCGAAGGATTCGCCATTGGGAGTGCGATCCTCCCAACCTCGATGCCACTTGTCGAAAGCCTCTTGACCGTACTGATCGATAACTTGTTGGTGGGGTAAACCTTGAAAATCACCATAGGAGCGTTCGAGCATACGATCGTCGACAATGGTTTGCTGGCATTCGGGATGGAATTTTAGAACTTCTTTGAGAGTGTCGGCGGCACGAGAAAGACGGGTAGTGTAGGCAATGTCGATTTTTTTATCCTTGAGTAATTGAGCTAAAGCCTGGGCTTGTTGGATGCCTAGTTGAGTAAGAGGAGTCTCGGACCAACCAGTAAAAACTTTCTTTAAATTATTTTCAGATTTACCATGACGGAAAAGATAGATGGTTGCCATAGGAACATTATCTATCTTTGGCTTTTAATTATCAATCCTTAGCAAGGAATATTATCGTTTGACCAAGAGAATGGCAAAAGGCAAATCGCGTCCTGGACCGGCGACGTATTTTCCATTGGTCCACAAAGCGGTGGAACCACCACTATCCAAATTGAGAGCGTTTTTGATACCCATTTTGGCGATGACTTTGGCAGCATCGGCGACAGAAGCAGACTTAACAATACCAATATATACGGCGGAATCGGTGGCAGCAATAAAGGATCGAGACCCAACAGAACTTTTCTTGGGGTCGTCGTCGCCATTGAATTGGGACTGTCCATTGAAAACCAATAAAGGTTGATTGGCGATAACAGAATCGACTGAAGTGTCCCTACCCCACTCTGAGGATTTGGTGACAAAACGGGAGGTGGAAGAAAAAATAGCAGCAGGGACAGAACTATAGACATTATTGTCGGAATTGAAATATGTTTTGGATTTGTTCATGAGGAGAGTGTCGAAAGAATTCTTTTTGTCGGCACAGGAAGGATAGGAAGCTGGACAAAAATAAGGACCATTGATGGCGGCAAAAGCGCCGCTACGAGCAGCCAATTCTCCAACTGATTTGACAGGACAATCGTTGCGACAATCGGAGTCGGAGACAGTGTCGACAATGACTTTGGTGTTGGAAAGATTGGCAGAAATTATGTCGACTAAAAATTGACGGCCATCGTCGAGAGTAACAGTCTGGCGACTGTAGCCTGAGTCGGGAGGAGTATTCTTTTGGATAACATTGGCAGGAATAGAAGCCTGGGAAAGAGAGGATTGGAGGGTGGAAATATCTTTTTTAAGATCGCTGAGAGCCGAGGCGGCGGAGGCGTAATTTTGCTTTGAAAGTAAAGATAGAATTGAAGCAAATTTGGTGTCGATTTTGTTGGTGTTTAGTTTGGCAGCTTTGAGATCGACAATGTCTTCATAAGATTGATTGGCTTGAGTAAAGGTTTTATTGATTTGAGAAATAGTTGACTCAAGTTCCTGATTAATTTTGATTTGGTCTTGGGATTGGAGAGATTGGTATTCTTGTTGAATTTGTTGGTACTGTTGTTCGAGCTGGGAGAGCTGAGTTTCCAGAGTAGTTTTTTGAGAACTGAGAGAGGAATTATTTGATTGGAATTGGCGGCTGGATTGGTAATGATAAAAAGAAAGACCGGAAAGAAGGATGGTATAGATAAGGCTGAGAATTATAAACTTCGAATAGGAGCTCACACAAAATTGTAGCAAATTGAGAGCATGAATGGCGGAGAGTACAGGGGTTGTCCCGGGATAAACCCGGGATGCTAACGCAAACCTGTGGTTTTGCGGAGGGTACAGGGGTTGAACCTGTTATCCGTTACCGGAACTGGTTTTCGAAACCAGCGCATTACCGTCCTGCCCACCCTCCTGGGAATGCCTCTATTTTACCTTATTTAACAGATTTGCCAATTGTTTCTTTATAGTTTTGCAACCATCGCTGGTTTTTAAGTATTTTTCTCTAGCTCTGGCATCCGATTCTAATAAATATGCCTCGTAGTAGATTAGCTTGCATGGTTGGAATTTTTTGGTTGAAACAACCTGTCCTGATTTATGCTGAGTTATCCTTTTTTTTAAGTCAGATGAAAAGCCTTTGTAAATATCATTGTTGTTCAGGAGCAAAAGATAAACATAAAACACAGTTAAGTATAAGTGGTTTTCGTCTCGGGATAAACCCGAGACGCCCCGAGTATTTGGGGCGAAACCAGCGCATTACCGTCCTGCCCACTCTCCAAAGTGAGCGCGGGGATGAATCCCCTTTTTGGTGCTCCCACCAGGAATCGAACCTGGATCAACGGTTCCGCAAACCGCTATTCTATCCATTAAACTATAGGAGCAGATGTTAAGCAACAGACTCATTAAACCCGCCTCGTCGGCGGGCCGTCGATGAGACGGCTATAGGAGTGAGTCTTGGTATTTTACCTCAAAACAGAGACAATCTAAACAAGTAACTATTTTTTGTCCTTTGGAGCGGAATTAGTGTTGGCTTCGACACGGGTTTCGAGAGGCAGACGGGCAGCGAACCATTTGGTAAGTTTGTCGATGAAGGAGGGTGAGGACTGGATTAGAGGGATTCTTTTTTGGATAATTTCTTTGAGCTTGTCTTCAGACTCTTTATCGATAATCATGGAAAGTTGGGGAGGAAATCGGAGCTTGGTTTCGAAGAAAACGGCGTCCCAACCAAGTGTTTTTTGGAACCAGAAGCGCTCCAAGAGATCCCAGGAATAATGGGCTTCGCCAAAATAAATGCCCTTGTTGGTGATTTTATGGGTGATGTTTTCGGGAGGGACAGTGGAAAGGACATAGTACAAAAAGAGGACGGAAATGAGGGCGATGACCAAATAGAATTCCTGGATCATGACAAATATTACCGATACTAGGACAAGAATTGCAATGGCGGTGATCCAAAAATCACGGTTGCGACGCTGGAAGGCGCGCTCAGGAGAGGTCCATTCGAAGAGAACTTTTTCTTCAATTTCTGGAGCGACAACCTCGGGAGTGTCCTGTAATGGTGGGCTTACTGCTTGTTTTGAATTTTCTTCCATCTATATCAATCATAAATCATTGGCCGAAAATTTGATATACTAAACGGCAAGTTGCTGTAGACCAAAAAAGGAAGGTTGCGGCGAATGGTAAGCCACGGGTTTGCTAAACCCGCGTCCGTAAAAGGGCATGTGGGTTCGACTCCCACACCTTCCGCAGATATGTGTTATTTGTAACATCTTCTCCATTTGCGTGCATAAGTCATATTGATTTGTATATTTTTCAGTATGTATATGGTGCTGGTATAATTAGTTCATTGTGTATCAGACAAAGTCACAGTTATTAGAAAGGTTTTTTGTATTAAACAGTACAAACCCAACTCTTATTGCTTCAAGAGAATCTTCTATTCTTGATTTTAAAGCTAACTTTAATTTGGCAAATATGACTGATTACGCCAGAACGATGGCTTCTTTTGCCAATAAGGATGGTGGTGTTATTATTTTTGGAATAAAAGACAAGCCTAGGGAAATAATCGGCATAGAAAGAATGAGGTTTGACGGCATTGATTCCGCAAAAATAACTGAAACTTTAAACTCCTATTTTCAACCTGAAATTGACTATGAAATTGATATAAAAGATTGGGAAGGAAAATATTTTGGAATTATTTATACTTTCCCATCACACCAAAAACCAGTAATGGCAATTAGAAATTGGGGTGATTTAGTAAAGGATGGAGAGATTTATTATAGATATGGAGGAAAGACAGAAAAAATTAAGTACCCAGAACTAAGAAAAATTTTGGATGAGAATACGGAGAAACGGCATGAGGCATGGATGAGAATTTTTCAAAATACTTTAAAAAATGACCCAATTAATACTGCTGTGATGAATACAGTTTCTGGTGAAATCGTTGGAAAAGGTGGGACTGTTGTCATTGATGAGGCATTAATTTCAAAACTAAAGTTTATTAGGGAAGGTCAATTTTCAGAAAAAGAAGGTGCACCAACCTTAAAATTAATTGGAGACGTTCAGCCAATTCCCATGGCTATTATTAAAAAAGAAAAAGTTGTTGTTAGCGAAGATATCTACAAATATCGAGCAACTGCAGTTGCGAATGAAGTTGAAAAAGCAATTGGTGTAAAGTTCAGTGTTCAATTGCACGTTAAAGCATGGAAGAAGTACAAGCCGAGACCAAATGAAAAGGTGGTTGGGTATCAAAATGAATTTTGTGAATATAAGATCGCCGAAAATGATTATAGATACTCTTTTGCTTGGATTAAGCTTCTAAAAAGAAAACTTGCTAATCAGACCGAGTACAATGAGTTACTTAATTATAAAATTGAATAAATAATTATTGAGTAGACGAATGGCTGGTGAAAAAGTAAAAGAGGGAGCGAGTGTTTTGATTTTTAGTCCGGATAAGATTTTGCTGTTCCACAGGGATAACATACCAACAATTCGATCACCAGATTGCTGGCATTTGGTGGGAGGTGGAATTGAAGAAGGAGAAAGTCCTGTTGAAGCTTTGAAAAGAGAAGTGAGGGAAGAAGTTTGTTTTGATCTTAAAGAGGCCCAATTTATAACTACTCGAAGAGGAATGATGGGTGAAAAAGTGTGGCTGCATGCCCTATTTGTGGACAAAGAAGATGAAGCTAAATTTAAACATGGGCCAGGAGAGGGGCAAGGAATTGGTTGGTTTGAGTTTGAGGAAGTTTTGAAAGTAAAATTGACTCCCGGGATGAAAATTTTGTTTGAAGAATATGGTGAACTAATTAAGTGGATGATGAAAAATAGGAAAGTACCAAGCAAAGAAATGCTGTCGGGGATACCGACTAAATTTGATATTCGAGATTAAATGAAAGAAAATAGGGAGTTTGATTGTATATAAATAAGATGAAGGCCGAGGATAGGTGTGCAAAATATGAGGACAAGGAATTGGTAGCATTATCGATTGAAGATAGTCAGTATTTTTATTGTCTGATGAAAAGATACGAGGATAAATTGAGCCGATACGTGGGGAGAATGACGTATTTGCAGGATGAAGATATTGCCGATGTGATTCAAGAATCTTT
>QKGR01000002.1 GCA_003250375.1 Candidatus Shapirobacteria bacterium
AAGAAAGGTGGAAGAAAGAAAAGACTACTATAAGTGTAATAAGATGGTAGAATAGTTGTACTTCCATGAAATGGGGCTGCACCCTAAAATTTGCAGCTTATTATTTTTTCGTCTATGAAAACTGATATCGAAAAACAATTAAGTCATTTTTTTAAAGAGTATAAACTCCAAAAATATCGTAAGGGTGAACTAATTTGTCAACCTGGAGATAAAATTGATGATGTCGGATTTGTAAAATCGGGCTACGTAAGACTGTATACCCTATCGAAGGATGGACAAGAATTTACAATCAATATTTTTAAACCTGTTTTCTATTTGACATTGATTTATGCCCTAGGTAAGGGTGATAATCCATACTATTTTGAGGCAATTACTCCTGTGGAACTATACAGGGCGCCAAAAGATGAAGTGTTGGACTACATTAAAAAGAATCCGGAATTGATGTTTGATTTGATGACCAATATTTTGGACGGATTTAGAGAAATGCTAATTAATAGCCAATATTTGGCTTATGGCAATGCATATTCGAGAATCGCTTCGATTATTATGTCCTTGGCTAATAATTACGGAACCAAAGAAGGCGAGAAAGTGAAGCTAAATTTTGCCACAACTCACAGAGTTATTGCTAGCTTAACAGGCACGGCAAGAGAAACAGCCACAATTCAAATTTTGAAATTAAAAGAAAAAGGAATAATCGATAGCCAAGGCAGCCAGATTGTAATCGAAGATATGGAAAGATTGAAACAAGAAACTGAGGTTTAAACTAATTCTTGCTTGAGTTGTTTGATTTCGCTGGGAGTAAGATGGCGCCAGTCCCCTATTTTGAGCGAGTCGAGATTGATGGGGCCGATGGTGATACGTTTGAGTTTGAGTAAGTCTAAGCCAAGAGCTTGACACATGCGACGAATTTGACGATTCTTGCCCTGATAGAGAGTAATTTGGAGAATTGATTGCTGAGCGGTGCTGGAGATTGGCTTGACGTCGGCCTTGGCAGTGATGCCATCTTCGAGAGGGACACCGGTAGCCAGAAGATCGAGCTGGGTGCGGCTGGGAGCCTGTGCGAGAGTGAGAAGATAGGTTTTGGGGAAATGATATTTGGGATGAGTGAGCTGATAGGCCAAATTACCATCGTTGGTGAGAAGAATTAGTCCGGTGGTTTGATAATCGAGTCGACCGACAGGATAGACACGCTGGGGGATGTTGACCAAATCGATGACAGTAGTACGGCCTCGATTGTCGGAAACAGAGGAAAGGACATTGAGAGGCTTATGGAGAGCTATGTAGACAAGGTCGACAGCAATGGGCTTGACTGGTTTTTGATCGAGGAGAATTTGATCGATTTGGGGATCGATTTTGTCGCCATTTTTGGCGATTTTGCCATTGATTTGAATACGTTTTTGGTCGACAAGGAGATCGATTTTTCTTCGGGAGGCGATGCCAAGACTGGCTAAATATTTGTTGATTCTAATCTTGTCCATGTTAATTAGAGAATAACACTATCGGGTATGGTAGAAGTGTCCGGCTTATCGAGGATATAGACATCGTAGTTGTAGCCATCAACACCGACAAACTCGGCTTTTGAATTCAGGATGGCTTCGAATGGTTTGCAGGCAAAACAACCATTGTGGGGACAAGTGAATTTTTCCAAAGATCGGGCAAGCTTTATTTGTTTGGCGATTTTGAGAACTTTGGCTTGTGATTCCTGAAGATCGGGAAGTTGTTTTTCTTCAAGTTCGTCGCTGCGGTCGAGGTACCAGTAGCTGGCTTTGGTAGTGTTGCGTTGCTGACAATTGGCAACTAAAAGTCGGTAGATGGGAAGTTGGAGTGAGTCGGGATCTTCTTCACCTTTGCTGGTTTTGAAATCGATGATGTGGACTGAATCGGTGTCGGGTAGGTATTCGAGCCAGTCGATTTTGCCACAAAGAATAATGTTGTCGTCTTCTGAGAGCCAATAATGGGGTAAATCCTGGCTGATTTTGACAGCAGGATTGACCAGGACTCCAGGATGAGATTGGACACGACGAATCATAGCTTCGCCTCGCTGGCGAATTTGATACTCAGCATCTTTATCGGAAAAGCCTCCTTGTTTACCAGTAACCTTGGACCAGGCGGCTTCAAATTTTGGGAGCAAGGGCTGGCGGAAGCGAGTGGCAGCGGGGACAACAGACAAAGACTCGAGAACTTCGTGGACAGCCTGGCCAAGAGCTAGGGCTGGAGCCATGATTTTGACTTTATGATTGGTCTTGGGATCTTTATAGATATTTTTGAGGTAATAAGCCCTGGGACACTTTAGATAATCGGAAATTGAAGTGTGGGAAACCCAAGTGGCAGTATATTTGTCGGCTGGCATAAGATAATGTTAGCAAAAGAAAATTATTTTACTAGATGTAGATCCGAATAAAAGGCGAAGTTAGAATAGACCCATTTGGTTGGCGGTGGATTCGACGACGGGATAAGAAAAATCGAGTTCGACTTGACGAAGGGTATTCCAGCGATCTTTGTACTTAAGATGTTTATTCTTGAGAGCATAGTCGTAGACATCGCGGGTAACAAGGACATCCATTTCGCAATATTTTTTGAGTTTTTCGAGAGATTCGGGAGTGTGCTGATTCCAATAGACAACAGCATTGGTACCAACGTCGGATTTGGAATGACCGAGGGATTGGGAGGCGACCGAATCGAGACTAAGGCGAAAACCAAGAGCTTTCTTGATTTTTTCGAGAATATCGAAATGGTTTAGTTTTTTGAAATCAAAAGGAGAATGAGGGACGAGAGCAGGAACGTCGAAGCCAAGAGAGTTGAAACCAATAATCCGATCGGCATTGCTAAAAAGAGGCCACATTTGGGGAAAGTCTTCTTCCCAAAAAGAGGACATTTGGCCTGAAATTTCGTTTAGATTTGAGTCGAGTTGGCGGATGTAGACGGAAACTATGGAAATACCAAGATCGGCGGGATTGTCGGTGGTAATGTCCTGAAATAATTTTTTGGTCTCGATGTCGAAGAAAACTTCGGTGGTGGTAGACATAGACTTTTATTATATACGAGCAAATAAACAGTGGAAGGTGGAAATTTTAGGAACGAGCCGGGTTCTTGCGGAGGAAACGTTTAATGTTGGATTTGAATTTGGGGGTAAGCTTTTGATTTGGTCGTAATTGTATCTTCATCGTAGTTAGATGTTATGAATTAAACAAAGGATTTGTGTGAGCTGAATGTTAAGGTTTGGTAAGAATAATTGGATATAATAAATTATGGAACTGGAACAGCTAAAAAATTTGGCAAATTTGTTGGACAATAAATTTGAAGTATTGGGAATAAAATTCGGAATTGATCCGATTGTAGGACTAATTCCGGGCGGAGACATGATTGGATTACTACTGGGATTACTGATAATTAAACATGGATATGAGAAAAAAATTTCGAAGAAAGGAATGACAAAGATGATAATTAATACAGTGGTGGATTTGTTGGCTGGAATAATTCCTGTGGTTGGAGATGTGGCTGATTTTGGAATTAAATCGAATATTGCCAATATTCGGATAATTGAGGAAGAAATTAGGCTTCGAACTAATGGAGTTGTGGTTGAGGAAGGAGTGGTTTTAGAGTGAGAAAGTGACTGAGTAGCGAAGGTCTTCTTGAGGAAGTAGATCGGGGAAACTAATTTTGAAATCGGTAGTACTATTGTTGTTGAGTTGAGAAAGATCGGTTTGCTGAGTAGATAGGGCGGATTGAATTTCGGTGCCAGTGAATATTTTGGCTTGAATTTTGATGTTTTGGATGGTGTAGGGATTGTTGTTGGCGACTTTGCCAGTGAGGGAAAAAACTGGAGGAAGCTGAGAATAATCCCAAGCGCCGACAAGATCGGTGAGTTTGATGCGAGAATAGGGATTGAGGACTAAGGAATTACGTTGATAGAGGAAATAGGCAAGAGCGCCGATAATGACGAAAGAAAGGATGGAAATAAGAGTAATATAAACTTCAGTAAAAGACTTTTTGGGACGACGGTGGCGTTTTTTGGGTAATAGAGATTTTTTATAGTTGAGAATGAAAGTAATTAGATAGAGTACACCGATGGTTATTCCAAAAGAAAAGGAGACAAGGAAAAGAGCTAAACTGTCGAGAAAATAGAGACTATAGATGGCTGTGAAATGGGAAATGACGAAGATAAATCTAAATAAGCCCTTAAGAAATTTGAGGTTGGACGAGGAATAAAAAAAACTAGATTGGTCGTCGAGTGAATAGCGTCGTTGGGGCACAATTAATATTAGCAAATCAACATGGCATCGCCAAAGCTATAGAAATGGAATTGTGAATCGATGGCAACTTGGTAGGCTTTTTGGATGAGCGAGGAGGAAAAATCAGTGTAGGGAATGGAACAATTTGGAGAGGAGGCAAAGGCAGTAACCATCATGAGTAAGGAAGAGGTAGGGAGATGAAAATTGGTTATGAGAGCATCGACGACTTGAAATTTGTAGGGAGGATAGATGAAGATGTTGGTTTGTTGCCAGCCGGATTTTAGCTGAGGGTTGCTTTCCAGGGCTCGGGCGGAGGTGGTGCCGACGGAAATTATACGGCGCTGCTCCTTTTTGTACTGCTGGAGGCGTTGGCTAGTTTGGGCGTCGAAATAATACTTTTCGGTGTGGAGAGTGGCGGTGGACAAGTTTTCGGGACGAAGAGGTTGGAAAGTGCCCAGGCCTACATGGAGAGTGATCTTTTCGATTTGAACTCCAAGGGCAGCAACTTCATCGAGGAGCTGTGGGGTAAAATGGAGTCCAGCGGTAGGAGCAGCAGCAGAGCCTTTGTCCTTGGCGTAGACAGTTTGATAAATTTGACGAAGCTCGGATTCTGATTGAGGATTGGCGATATAGTGGGGTAAAGGAGTGGTGCCAATCAAATCAATGAGATTGAGAAGTGGATTGCCTGAGACATTGAATTGAATTACTGCCTCACCAGTGGCAATATTGCGTTGTTTACAAATAGCTTTGAGATCGTGAGGAAAATCGATTTGTTGCTCGAGCTTGAGACCTGGTTTGGAAATACATACCCAAGTGTCGAGATTTTGCTGCTCGAGCAAGAGAATTTCAACTTTACCGCCGGTTGATTTTTGACCATAGAGCCTGGCGGGAAAAACTTTGGTCTGATTGAGAACCAGAACATCGCTTGGACGAAGAAATTGTTTGATGTCGTAGAAATGATGATTTGGATCGATAGTTTGAAGCTGCCTGTCGACGAGCATGAGGCGAGAGTGGTCGCGAGGAATGGCGTGAGTGGCAGCAATTAAATTCTCAGGAAGATGATAGTCGAAAGTTTCGGGTAAGGGAACCATGCGACTATTGTATCATCAGTTTCCGTTGGCAAAAAAGACATTTGGGGCTTGCTTGGCCAAACCTGGGGCGCGATAGATACCAACACCATTGACTCCCCTACCAACAAGAATTTCTGCTTTGGTGGCGACTGGTTCTGGAGTGGGAGTAGGAATTACTTCATCGATGACCGACCAGGTGTCTCCGTTAATACGGATATTGTCGAAGGCATAATTAGCTAAAGGATTGTCGAAGGCCACCATGATAACACTTACGGAAGACTGACCATACTCGGCTTGAACTTGAGCCCAAGTTTTAAATGTATTGGTGGAAAAATCTCTCCAGATAGGATTGGGATTGTTAGCATCGAAAACATTTGGGGTGGTGAGCCAATAATAAATTTGATCGTTGGTCATGTACTTGTAAAAATAAGCTCGAAGTTCATGGTACTGATAATTGGCATCGACAAAACCAAGAGCTAAACCATCTCCCCCATCGTAGTTGCCATCGAGGAGTTGGAGATCGAGATTGAAATTATTCAACTCAGAAATTTTATAGAAAGGCATATGACCCTTATATGGTTCCAAATAAACAAAAGACATATCGTAGGGACTCATACCAAAGACTCCGGGGTTTTTGACGGCGACATCGGTGTTCCATGAAGTGCCATAGTATTTGGTGGTAATAACTGTACCTTGAGTACTGGAGTTGCTAAGCAAATCGAAGGTAGTAGCCTGAGCTGCAGCAGGAAGACTAAGTCCAAGGACAAGAGTGAGGAAAATTACCAGTTTTTTCATAAAAAAAAAGAGCCGTCAGAACTGACGGCTTGAGTTTCTAAATTAATAAATCAAAAAATATTAATTTAGAATAGCAGATTAGAAAGAGATTTTGTCCGATAAAAAGTTGTTGATGAGGGAGTTGATTTCTTCTTGAGATAATTGATCGGAAAGACTGGATAAACTAATGGTGAAGATCTTTTGATCCTTGATATAAAGATATTGAGCGATAGAAATTTTTTGCTTGTTGGAATAGTAATAGCCTTGGAGCTGGTAGTTGTCGACTCCATTTTGGTCGACGAAGGATTTGTTGCTGGTGTAGACCAGGCTGGGAATAGTAGATTTGGCACCTCTGATGAGAGTATCGATGTATTTTTTGGTATTATCGGTTTCTTTTATTTGAGAGCTAACGAGGATCATGGTTGGCAAGAAAGACTTGTCTGATTTTTTTTGGAGTTTGACGATGATATTACCTTGATTCTCTTCAATAATTTGCCAATCTGAAGGTAGAACCGGAGCTTCTATAACTGATTCGACTGGTTGATTGGAACGGGATCTGACGATGAAATAAGTAGTGGTGGCAGCAAGAAGAAGAATAGCGACAAGAATTAGGGAAATAATTTTAAAATTGTTTCTAAGAAATTCAGCGACGATTTGGTATTTGGATTTGGGATAGGTTAGTTTTGGTCGGGTCATAGTGATAAGTAAATGATTATTCTTTGGTCGGGGTGAGTGGCAGAACAGGTCATGAGAGCGATGGTGGAAGAATCGGGAGCGTCGCTGATGAGCTGATCGATGGTGGTAGTCGAAGATAAATATTTTTTGGCAATGACTTTGTATTCGTTGAGCTGGGAATTATTTTGAAGGATGACTTTGTCGGAAATCGATAGTTTGTATAAATTACCAAATTTGTCGGCAGCGTTGTGGGCATAATAAAGATCGAAGTTGTTTTGGCTGACTTTGAGGACTTCCTGGTGGCCGATGGTGATTTGATCGCCAAGAAGACTTCCTTGGTAAATTGATTCCATGAGATTGATTCTGGGAATTAGAATTGAGCTGCCTTGGATAACAGAATTATTGGTAGGACTTTTGGTAGTACTGTATTGAGTGTCGGCTGTGTTGGCTAAAGTAGTGTCGCCAAGAATCTGACCAGCATAGGTTTGGCGGATGCCTTCGATGAGAGGATTGTAGTTGTCGGTGGCACCCAAGACTCGTGTAGAGGTCTGAACAATGCCAGCGACGACGGGATTGCTGGATTCACCACCCCCAACACCAGGAGAAGATGAACTTGAGGAACCAGAGGATGAATTGTTGTCGTTGTTGGAATTATTGTTGTCGGATGAGGACGAGGTGGGGGTGGGAGTTGAGGATGGAGCGGAGGTCTGGGTTGGGGTAGGAGTGGAACTGATTGTTGCGGTAGTAGTAGGAGTTGGAGTTAGGGTGACAGTGTCAGTAGGCGAAAGCGTGGGAGATTCGGTAAGAGTAGGGCTAAGTGAACAGACAGGAGTAGGCGTAAGAGTGGGAGTATTTGATGGAAATGTTGTATTTGTGGGACTAGGTGATATATGGCAGCAGGTAGGAAGAGGCGTAATGTTTGGAGCCTCAGGTGAATAATAAAAAACAACATGAGAAATGTCTTTGCATGTATTTGAGTCGTTGCCTGACTTAAAGACTAATACATTGTTTGAGGCAAGCCAAGTCGCAGTATAGCAACCGTTCGACGTATTACCAGGTGTTAGTATTGTACAAGGAATTTCACTACTGACGTCAGACCCAGCCTTAACTCCAACTGAAGTGACGACAAAATTACCATTATATTCATAGGGAGAAGAACTATCTTTTGAGTCTAATCCTGGAATTTGATTGTCTGAGGGACACTGACCGGAGTTTGAGGAAGAATTATCGTTTTGAGCAATTAGAGTACTATGGTGACTGAGGAAATGTATTGAAAATAAAAGCCCGAAGATTATGAGGAATGTGTATTTTTTCACAAATAGAGAGAAATCTATATTTGCGAGTAATATAACACAAGTTCTTTATATAAGATATAGTTTGTTCTAATAAATCTAGAAGATTAGGCTGAATAAGGTGAACATGGACAAAGTTATAAGGCTTAGGAAGAGAACAGGAAAGATTTTTTTGATTAAAATACTTTCATGATTGTGGAGTTTAAGGACAGTTTCGGCAGCAACCATGTCGGCGATGGCGATCATGTTGCCTAGGGCAGCACCAATCAATTGTGAGGCAAGAATTTTATTGACAGGAAGATCTAAGAGGCTAGCAGCAGTAAAGGTAGATTGGCCAAAAAGTAGGTTGGAGACAGTGATACTGCCGGTGATAAAACTACCGAAGGCTCCAAGAAAGGGTACGGTGACAGGCAAGTATTGATTGGTGAAGATTTTGGAAAAATAGGAAATCATGGAGGCGTAATTATTTGAGTTGGAGGCAGATTCGATCATGATTTGAACCACGATAGAGACGATAAAAACTACGAGAAATGAATTTTTAGATTGATGAAAGGATTGGGAAACTATGGACTTGAACTGGGAAACAGGGATTTTTTTGAGATAAAAGAAGGAGACTAAAATAAAAATGAGTCCTGGGTTGAAAAGAGATAACTTGTGATTTAAAAGAGGA
This sequence comes from Candidatus Shapirobacteria bacterium, assembly GCA_003250375.1. Taxonomy (GTDB): domain Bacteria; phylum Patescibacteriota; class Microgenomatia; order UBA12405; family UBA12405; genus SZUA-533. The sequence goes on from QKGR01000002.1 coordinate 8,714, forward strand.
ATGGTAATGGAGAGATTTGATAGAAGGAATTTACCTATGACCAGAGCAAATATGAGAAATATGTAGGGAAGAAAGAGACGGTAGTTTATGGATGTTTTGATATTTTTGGAATGAAGGGATTTGATAGGAAAATAATTTGAAGGTAGGAGAAAATTGAGTTTGACCAAAATTAATAAGAAAATGAAACTTAGGACTGAGGCAATGATGGTAGGTAATTCTTGGCCAAAAAAAGTGGCAAAATATGCAAAAAGTGAATGAGAAAAGCCAGCAGCTAGTGCAAAAGGCAGCGCTGGAAGAATAAATTTGGATTTTGATTTGTAGCTGGAGGAAACAATCCAAAGAATGCCGATGGGCATGAGAGTCCCCACAAGGCCGTAGATGCCGGCATTTACAAGAAGATCGGGGTTGACAAGACTAGAAAAGCCAATCCTAGTGGGAGTACCAACAGCACCAAAGGCGCCACCAGTACTATTGCCAACCAAGACAGCGGCAGCGGCGGAGATGGGTGGAATACCAAGAGTAACTAGAATCGGACCAACAATGGCCCCGGGCGTGCCAAATCCAGCAATACCTTCAATAAAATTGACCATGACCCAAGCCAAAAGAATGGTAGATATTCTGATGTCGGAAGAAAGAGATTCAATTAGTCGAACTAAAGTGTCCAAAGATTGAAGCTGGCGGGTAATTTCCAAGAAAATTAAGGCTCCTAAGATGATGAGAAAAATATCGAGGGCAACAAAGAAACTTTTTTGGACAGTAAAAAGTAGAGTAGCAGGAAAGAGATTCCAAACGAATATGGCTAAAATTAGGGTGAAAAGAAGGGTGTAGAGAGATGATTTAATAAGATCGACTTTGAGAAAGACCAAAAGAAATGCAAAGAGGATAAAAGGGAGAGTGGTAAGAATAGTGAGAACTAAAGTTAAAGTGTCGATAAATAAGACTAAAGCAGATGATTGACGGGGTCAATAAGTTGGGAGCCTTCTGATTGGGAAGAATTTATAAGATTTGAGACAGGATGATGAGTTAGTTGGCTTGATGAGGAAAATTGAAATTGGTTTAGGCTTGATTGATTAATAAAACCCGAGAGCCAATCCCCTATTTTGGACTTGGAGATGGTTAAAGGAGAGCGAGGATGGATGGATTCAAATTCTTTTGGAGATGGAGTGGTAATAATTGAGTACGAAAAGACAGGTGAACCATCGGGTGATTCCCAAACATCATAAAGTCCGGCAAGAGAAATAATTGGTTGGTCGGAGGAGTGGAAAAAATATGGATTTTTGGCCGAATCCCATTCAAAATAGCCGTTGGCAGGAATTAGACAACGATTTTTGATAATGAGGCGGCGGAAAGTAGGTTTGGTGAAGATTGATTCAACTCTAGTATTGATGAGATGTGAGGAAAAGCGAGAGTCGGTGGACCAGGATGGAGTGAGACCCCAACTCATGGGCAGTAGGAGTTTGGAATGGGAGAAATTTACTAAGACTGGGTGTTGAGCACCAGGAGAGGCATTGTAAGTGGGAGGAGGAAGTAAACCCATAATTTTGGCCGAATAAAAGGCTGATAAATTATGACTGTTGGTGTAGATCGAATAGCGGCCGCACATAAGTTATTTGCGGAAAGTTTTGCTGATGAGGGCGACAGTGGAATTGATAATGTAAGAGACGAGCAGTAATTGAGGAGTATAGGCACCTAAATTGAGGAAAAGATAGGATTGATGGAAATAGAAATAGGAAAATAGAGCGGCGACAAAGGGAATGGTGAGAGCAATAAGAACAATATAAAACTTGGAGCCGGAGGGGAGGATGAGGATGATGAAAATGGAAACAATTAAGTGGATCAAAATGATTAGCCACCACCAATTGAAATCAATGTGCCAAGTGCTGACACCTTGAGTGTTGAAATCAATTTTAGCGTAGCGGGCAATTTGATAGTCGCTAATGGCTGAGAAATCACCGGCGACTAAAATAGCATTTCCTTGTCTTATAATATTTCTGACCAGTCCATTGGGATTGGGATTCCAGGATGTGGGTTGATTCTTTGAAATATTGATGGAGACAAGATTTTGACGAGAGGCGCCGAGAACCTGACCAAAGGAACCGGAAATTATGAGATTATCATCCGGATCGATAGCAAGGGCTGCAATTGGACCATCGGTGAGATTTAGAATTGTAGTTTCATTGGTGCCAAGATCGAGCTGAGAAATACTAGTCTGAATTGGCTGACTTGTGGGACAAGTGAGATAGTAAAGACTTTGGTCTTGCTGGTCGAGAGCGATGGATTTGACAGGGTCAGTTGAAGCAGCCTGAAGAGAAACTGGCTGACAAGAATCCAGATCGATGGCGGCGAGATTTTGAACCGGTTGGGAATCGATACTAGTGAAATCTCCTGAAAGATAGACAAGAGATTTTGTATCCGACTTAACAATGGAATAGACCGAACCTTGGATGTTAACTATACAAGAAGAATCTATATTACCATTTTTGGAAAGTTTGGCGATTGAAGTACTGACTTTGCCAACTTGGGTAAAATTACCAGCGAGTAAGTAGCCTCCTGGAATTTCGAGCATGGTGTAGATAGTGCCATTGGTAGTAGGAAGTTTTTTAATGGAAGATTGAGCAAAGAAAGATAAGGGCTTTTGGTCGTAGAGCTGGGGTTGGCAAGATGTGAGTTGCTGTTCTGGGAGAGTAGTAGGGGTGGGAGAAGGAGCTTGGACTGAGGTGGGTGTGATATTTGTGTCCGAGCCAACATCGGAGGAAGTATCTTGGCTTTGAGATGGAATTGCGGTTGGGATTGGGGAGGATGCTTGGTAGGACTTTGATTTGGTTTTGGCGAGGACAGTTTGACTCCAGGGGCCGGTGGTGTTTTTGTTGCCACCGTGGACTTTGAAGTAATAATTGGTGTTGGGTTTTAGTTGTTCAATTAGATAAGTAATGGCGCCAGGAGATTGAGATTGGTCGAATTTGACGGAAAATTCATCGGCAGATTTTTTGCTGCCATAGCTAATGAGGTAATAAGAATTTGTGCCAGAGACGGGCGAAAAATGGAGAGTAGCTGAGGTGCTGGTGGTGTCGATGCTAAAAAGATCGGGACTGGTGGTGACTTCGACATTTTGATATGGATCATCGACAGAGGGAGGTGAAGGGTTGGTGTCGGTATTGGTGGAGGTTGTGGTAGGGGTTGAGGTGGGAGTTGAAGACGAGCCGGTATTGTAGGTGATGGTGACAGCATCGACGGAAGGGGAATTAAATTGGTCGGAATTTAAGACTAGTTTGTACTGAATATATTGGGTATTGTCGGGAGAGGCTATTGGAGAATTGATAGCTTGCCAATCGGACCAGGTGCCATCGGGAGTAGATGTATTACCTGTCCTGGTGTAGGCTACGACAGAGCTGGAACCAGGAGTGGACGAGCTAAGAGTAAGTTCATCCCAAGAAACTTGTGTCCCGGCATCAATAATTGTTGATGTAAAAACTGATTGAGAGTAGTAGCCATTGTTGAGATCAACAGAATTAACAATCGGAGCGGACTGGTTGTTGTTGAATGAATTTAAATCAAAACGATATTGGAAAAAATTTTTGTCCTGGGCGCCAGAAAAGTTAACGAGGGTGTTGTCGCTGCCTAAATTTTGCCAGCTATCCCAAGCAACATTCTCTATTCGAACCCAATCGATGTCGATTGAGTCTTCAGCCTGCCATGTGGAACCATCATCAGTGAATTCAAAACCAATACTATTGGAAGCAACGCTGGGGGTGAAGGTAATAATTTGCCAATCGTCGTTTTCGAGGTCGTAGCGAGTAATGAATTCATTTACAGACCAATCTTCGGGAAAAACAGTGAGATATTTGGCTGTTGGTCCTGAGGCTCGAAGCTTGACTGTAAACTTAGTACCTTGAGGGTAATACCCTGAAGCATGACCAGTGTGCAACCAAAGATAGTCGTAGCCTGTGGGATTGGTAAAGCTGACTATTCCATTGGCAACAGTCTGAGTGCCAAAAGTGCCCCAACTATAGTAATCACTTATAACGTCGTTGGTATTGGAGGAAAAATCGTTGAAGTAATAATAGCTTGTGTCCCCTACTCCATAGCGAACTTGGAAAGACACATTGCCACTGGCGCCACTATTTAGATTTTGAGTCCATGAAGCTGATAAAGGAAAGCTTTGGTTGTAGAAGTAATTACTTTCAAAGATAGCTTGATCGTAGTAGATGTTGCCATTAGGATTGATACCACAAACTGAACGCCCTGAGGTAAAGATATTGCCGTTGATTAGCTCAATACTCCAATTTGATGAAAGATCAGCATTATCGTGAGTGCTTCGGTCATAATGAGCTACTTGAGCACCAGTGTCGGCGTTGATAATATAAACACCATTGGCGACTGAGGTGAAATAGAGGTAGTTATTGACAGAATCGAAGTAGAGATCGTTGACAACCCCCCAATCTCCAGAGCCTGAAAAATTGTGAATTTCAGTATCGTCGGATGTGTCTGGAGTATTGTTAGTGTCGATAACTTTAATACTTCCATCAGTGCCAAGAAAAAGTCTATTTTGGTAGCCAACCATCCGATAGATGTAGTAAGTAGAGAGAACTGGACCATAAACTGTATCGTCGGCAGAATCCGTGGTGCCATTTGTGTCGACGGAATATAATCCCTTTGTTGGTCCGGATGGTACAGAAGTATTAGTGTAAAGATAAACAGAATCGTTTGTATTATCAGCATAAATATCGGCAATCGAAGAAGCGATTCCAGGTGTGGTGGTTTCGTCATAATGGAAAATTTGAGTATCGTCTGAAGTGTCGGCTGTGTTTTTGGTGTCGATGGCAATTAGATCTTTGCCGTTTGAACCTAGAGCTAAATACAAAATCCCTAACGAAGAATCATAAGTAGTTCTCCACAAACCTGTATTTGAGGTAGTACCCACTACAACTGGAGTGGATCCATTGTATGTGCCAACAAGTTCATCGTCGGAGAGAGTGGGTGTTGATTTGTTATCGATAACAAATATTCCTTGAGATTGAGTGGCTACATAAAGCAACTGAGTATTTGGTTCAAAATACAAGGAAAAAACAGCGGTACTACCAATAGAGAGAGATGAGGTAGCATCGTAATAACCCATATCTTCATCGTCGCCAGGATCGAAGGTTCCTTTGGTATCGATAACTGAAACTCCTGGGATTTTTGGACCAATGACATAAAGCAAATTTGAGTTTGAATCAGAGGCTATTGTGGCTACTTGATTATAATCGACTTTTTCGAGCGGAATAGTCGTATCGGAATAACAAAAACTATTGTAGTCGTCGACACTAATACCTCCACCCTCTCCTGATATGATCTGACTATAGCGGATATGGTTGTCACTGGGCTGAACGTAACCATTGTTAAATTGATCAATGGTTTCAGTAGATAGATTGTCTTGTTTTATTTTGATAAAACCGGGTGTGGAAAGATCGGTGTATGTATCGGTGGTACCAAGTCCAAAGGTTTCTTCTGAAGTTTGAGTAATGGAACTAGCAAAAATACTTGACGAATTTAAATAGAGAAAAATAAGAAGAGAGACGGCAAAAGTTAAGAAACGAGAAAAAAATTTCATATTGTAACTATAAGAAAGATTATGAATTAAATCGTAGTAATTTGGAATACAACAAAAGGAATCAGAACACTGTTTAACTTGAATAAGTTATAAGATATACTGAGTTATGGGAGATCTGTTTAAAAATGGTGGAGTGTTATTTGACAACAAAGCTTCAAATAATGGATCGAAAATAAACTTTGTACCTGGTTTTTTGGATAAGAATAAGGAACAAGTAAACGCAAAGTCGACACAAATATACAGACCGGAAGAAGAACAAAAAGAAATCGAGGAAATAATCAAGGAAATTCGAAGGATGAAGAGAAAAGCAAAGAAGAATTAGCTAAGTAGTTTGATAGCTTGCTCTTCGATAGATAGCGCTTGTTTTTTGTCGGGAGCAAAAATAACGTAGGCAAATTGGGAAATTGATAGCAAATTTTGAGAAATAATAATTAGCCCGGTTTTGGTCTTGGGATCGAAGAGAAGTGGTTTTAGGAGCTGATGGGTATGATTAAAATCATGTTGATGAGTGAGATGTTGGCCATTGTTGGATAAAACAAAAGTCTGGTCGGAAAAATTTGGGCCAAAAATTTGAGTGGCCAAAATGTAGGCATGGGTGCCGCCGGTTTTGCGAACGTTTGATTCGGTGATGAATAAAGTTCCATTCTTATCGACAATAAAATCGATATCAAAATAGCCGATATAGCCAAGAGAGGCGTAGAGATTGGCAATTTTATGACCTACTTCAATCATTTGTTGACTATAGTTGTCGGGAATCACTTGATGGCCGATTTCCATGCCACGGAAAACTCCTTCTTTGGTGACTCGCATACCTCCAAGATAGAGGTAATTGACCTTGGAATCGTCGTCGATGAGAAATTCAATACTAGGAGAACCACCACCAATATTCATATCGATGTCGATGAAGTCTTCGACAACAACATTATTCTTGCGCCAATATTTGTCGGCAGCAAAAGCCTTTCTAATGGTGGAAGCAGGAAAAGCTTGTTGATCGGAATTGCGAGGAAACAGGAGAACTCCAGCACCAGAATGACCTTTGTTGGTCTTGATAACGACGCCATTGTTGGAAGTGTAGACATGTTTGGCCAAATTTAGAGCAATGGACAGATTGTTGGCAATACAGCCATAGGGGCATTTGACAGTAGATGAGGAAACTAAGTCAACTGACTGGCGAATGCCGGCCTTGCTACCCAAAAAGTCGACAATCCAACGAGATTGGGGTTTTGGCGCCTGAGAAATATGGACTTTAATACCTTGCTTTTTTAGATGTCGATATAGTTGGTAAAACTGAGCAGAAGAAGAGTAGGAAAACAGTTGAATGCCGTCGTGTTGAAGTGATAAATTCTTAATTTGGGAAATTAATTGAGGATCGTTGATAATATCGAGGAAGGTTTGGCCGCTGTGGTTGGCTGGATGAAATGCAGCAATAAGTTTGTTGGGGAAGAGCTGATGATAATAATTTACAAAACTTTGGCTGATAGGAAGTGGGGTAATGATGGCAAATTGTGAATTGAAGGAAGCAGTAAAAAGATCCCGGTCGGAAAGAGTAGCATTCTCGTCGATTTCGTCCTGACGAGCTTTTGGATCGGAGATTCCTTGAATAAAAGGCCAAACATCTTCAGATATATTTGAGACATAAAGTGAAATCATTGGTTTAAATCTAGCTAATTTTTGCAAATAGAGCAAGAATTTAATCCAATTGTTATAGTTAAGTATGACTTCAAGAACTCACGAGGCGGCAGCGGCGGCTAGTTTGTTGTGGGTAGTGAGCAAATGGCCACCAGTTGAAATGAATTGGCCAACAATAATTGGAGCACTAATTTGCAATCTAATCGGATCCTTATTGCCAGATATAGATCAGGCGTCAAATCGGCTGTGGGACATGATTCCTGGAGGAAATACTTTGGGGAAAATACTTCGACGAGTATTTATTTCACATCGAACCTTGTCGCATTCGTTGATTGGTTTTGTAATTTTTTTATATTTTTTTGATTGGCTAATTCCAAAATTATTTAATGGTGATTTTGTGATAAGTAGTTATTTATTTTGGTCTTTGATGATTGGATATGTGAGCCATCTTTTGGCCGATATGTTGACGGAAGACGGATTGCCATTGCTTTGGCCACTGAAATGGAAATTTGGGTTCCCACCAATTAGATCCTGGAGAATTAAAACTGGCAAGTGGTTTGAACGATTGATAGTTTTCCCTGGATTAGTATTGTTTATATTGTTTTTGTTCTGGAAACATAATCAGTTGTGGTGGCGATTAATTTCCAATGGTAGTATATGAGTATGAGTCAAAACGAAGAAATATGTCCTAAGTGCGGTTCCCCATTGGGAGAAGTTACAGAAACGGCTACTGGCCGAAAACTACAGAGGTGTAGCCGTGGATCCTGGAACCCCAAAACACACAAAAATGAGGGCTGTGAATATGTAAAATGGTTGGAAGTGGAGCCAAAAGAGCTAGATGAAAAATGTCCAAAGTGTGGCGCTAGTTTGGTATTGCAAGTAACCAGATTTGGCAAGAAAATGAAGAAATGTTCAGCAGGTTCATGGGACAAAGAAGCTAAAAAAGCCGTAGGTTGTGATTATGTTGAGTGGATAAATGGAACAACTGAAAATCTTGATGAAAAATGCCCAAAGTGCGGTGCTAATTTGGTACTTTATACCACTGCCAATGGTAAGAAAATGAAAAAATGTTCAACTTCGGGCTGGGACAGAGCAGCCAAGAAGGCAACTGGTTGCGACTATGTGCTGTGGCTAAGAGCAGGGCAAGATACGTCTGACACTGGTGAGGAATTTTTACCTCCAGAAGAATAAGTTTGAGCATGAATTAGTCTATTTCTTCGATGGAGACGGAGTGGATTTTTACTTGTTGATCGTTGACTACAACAGTGTCGCCAACTTTGTGATTGAGTAGGGCTAAGCCAAGAGGACTTTCAACAGAAATCCAATCTGGTTTGATGCGTGAATCGTGTTTACCAACCAAAACGATGGAAAGATTGCGACTATCGGAGATAAATTCAACATCGACACGATGACCAAAAGCAATAAGATCTGACTTTTGAGGAGCTTGGGCAAGAACTTCGTGTTTAAGCTGATCTTCTAATTCGCTGATTTGAGTATGGAGGACCTGAGAACGCTCAGTAAGGAAAATGTAGGCTGAGTTTTCGCGAAGATCGCCCTCTGCAGCAGCCTTACTACGTTCGTCGACGGTACGAGAAAGCTCTGATTTGAGATGTTGAATATCCTCTTTGAGTTTGGATAGGCCAAGTGCGGTAATCATAAGTGATTATGTTAGCACTTTTTGATTGATTATGGAAACCAAGGTAAATGTAGGATATTATTATGTTTATGTCTAAAGAAAAAGTAATCATAATTTTTACGGTAGCTATTGATGTAATTGGCTTGGGAATCATTATTCCAGTATTACCTGTGTATGTAGAATCATTTGGGGTGAGTGCCTTTGCAGTGACAATGCTAGTGTCGGTATTTTCATTATTCTCGTTTTTGAGTGCACCGATTTTGGGTGCATTATCGGACAAGTACGGAAGAAGACCCATATTGATGGCAAGTATTGCTTCGACTGGTTTGGGTTGGATGATTTTTGCAGCAGCTAAAAGTTTGCCAATGCTGGCACTGGGAAGAATTATTGATGGCATGGCAGCAGGAAATTTTTCAACAGCGCAGAGTGCAATTTCAGATATTTCTAAAGATCAAAAAGAACGAACTGCGGCTTTGGGAATGATTGGAATGATATTTGGGTTGGGATTTATTGTGGGTCCATTTATTGGTGGACTATTGTCCAAAGTTTCACATTCATTTCCCTTTTGGTTTGTGGGAGGATTGGCAGTTTTAAACGTAATACTGGCCTACTTTATGCTGCCGGAGACAAATAAACAGATTGATATAGACAGAAAAATTTCGACAAACCCACTTAAACCAATTGTGTCGGCAGTGAGAAATGAGAAATTAAGAAAACTTTATTTGGTTTATTTTATTTTTAATGTAGTGACTGCTATGGCAAATTCAGTGTTTGCTTTATATTTGGCGGGAAAATTTGGATTTAATGCCTTTACTACCGGATTATTTTTTACGGGCGTGGGAGTAGTGTTGGCAATTAATCAGGGATTTTTACTTCGAAAATTTTGGTTGGAAAAGTTTAAGGAAAAACAATTGATTTTGATAATGTCGGGATTATTTGTGGTGGGATTTTTGATGATGGCAGCAGGATGGATTGGATTGTTTGTGGTGGGAATGTTGCTGACAGCTTTGGGACAATCGACAATAGGTGCAGCAATGACTTCGGAGATTGTAGGTGAGGCTGATGTGAAAGCCAGAGGCGAGGCGGTGGGAGTGTTGTCGGCGGTAGCTTCGGTGGCCATGATCGTAGCACCATTGATGTCGGGAGCTTTATTTGTGGTAGATATGGGACTACCGTTCGTAGTTGGAAGCGCTTTGAGTGTGATATCTTGGCTACTTATGAGAGGTATTAAGACTCACGACAGAATTAACGAAGAGATTGTGTCTGAGGCAAGGAAGGTAACGGATCAGTTGGCAGGATAATTTTTGATGGATTATTCAGCTGTTTTTAAGCTTTAATTCATACAATTGGGGCGTGTTAGGACTAATCGTTATCATCATTTCAGCTTTGTTTAATATCCTATTTTTGGGAAAACTTGGGGTGGGAAATAGCTATTATGCAGCAGGTATTAAGAGCATGATGAGTAGTTTGAGTAATTTTTTCTTTTTGAGTTTTGATGGTAGTGGATTTATTAGTATTGATAAGGCTCCCCTATCTTTGTGGGTGGATACTATTTTTGCAAAAATTGGTGGATTTAGTGGAATTGCAATTATGTTGCCTCATGCAATTGAGGGGATAGTGGTATCCTGGATGGCCTACAAAATTGCCATGAAGTTTTTTGATAAGAAAGCGGCTTTGCTGGCTGGTTTGATTGCGGCCATGTCGCCAGTGAACGTGGCTGTTTATAGAAACAATACGCCCGACGCCTTATTGTTGGTGTTTATGCAATTGGCTATTTGGCAACTAATGAACTTTGTGGAAAGAAAGGAGATTAAAAATTTGTTGTGGTCGGCAGTTTTTATAGGTTTGGGATTTAACACAAAAATGTTGCAAGCATACTTACTTGTACCAGCCGCCTTGGTGATAATTTTTGTATTTGGAGGAAAAGGATGGATAGTAAGAATTAGAAATTCAGTAGTGTTTTTGGCAACAACTGTTTTGATGTCGGTAATTTGGATAAGTATAGTAGATTTGACTCCAGCTAGCTTGAGGCCATTTGTAGGTGGCAGCGAAAATAATTCGGCATGGAATTTAGCTTTGGGATACAATGGAAGCCAGAGATTGTTGGGTGAAAATGGAATTGGGGGAAATCCGGGATTTAATGTGGGAGAGAAAGGAATTGATAGATTGTTTTCGGGAGAAATGGGAACTCAGATTGGGTGGATGCTTTTGAGTATTTTACTATTTAGTTTGTATTTTGCTTTTATTAAACGGAAAGAAATTTGGAATCTTGTGAAAGGTAAGAATGATTGGGAAGCAAAGGATATTGGGGTAGCCTTTAATATTGGTTTGTTGTTGACTGAGTTTGGATTCTTTTGTGTAGCTTCGTTCTTTCATTCCTATTATCTGAACGTGATGATAATTCCAATTGCATTTTTGATGGCGGGATTGGCGGACAAAATTATTAAGGGAGAAATGAATAGGATGGTGGCAGGAGGAATTTTGGGAGCTTCAGTATTGGTGCAAATTAGTTTAATTTCTGAAGTTGGATATGCGACTTGGCTAATTCCAGTTTTGGGATTGATGGGATTGTTTGGAGGAGTATTGATTGGAATGAATAAAACAAAATTTGGAGTTTTGGTATTGATAATTGGATTGATGGTTGCCCCAGGAATTTGGAGTGGATACACCACAGTGGAAGCCCAAACAGGAACAGCTATATTTATTGGTGGACCATCGGTGGGGTCAGGACAGAGAGGTGGTGGCGGTATGGGAGGCAACAATATGTTTGATTCAAGAAACTCGAATCAGGAAATACTTAATTATTTGGAGGAAAATTATGATGGAGAAAAATATTTCTTGGCAGTGTCGTCGCAACAACAAGCAACAGATTATATTTTGAATCAAAATATTTTGAATATTATGACTCTGGGCGGATTTTCGGGGAGAGACCAGGCTATATCGCTGGAAGATTTGAAAGAAAAAATTAACAATAAAGAAATTAGATTCTTTCTAATCGATGGAAATGAAGGTAGTGATGGAAGAGGTGGACAAGGAGGCGGAATGTTTAATGCTAATTCGGAAATAAGTAGTTATGTGAGTAGTTCTTGCCAGTCGGTCGATGGTTTTAGCGGTCTTTATGATTGCCAGAACTAATTTTGGAATAAAAATAGTTGGGCAAAAATAAAATGGTCATAAGTACTAGTATCCAAGTTTGGCCTTGCCAAAAATAATAAGTTTGAAGAATTTGAGCGAAAGTTAGGTGGCGAATAAAAAGGCTCATTAAAGTTTCGAAAAGAAGAGTAAGGGCTAACCATAGAATGGCGACGTAGTTGATTTGTCGTCGAGAGTAGAGCTGAAAATTTCGACGAACAAAGAATCTGATGGCAAAATAGAACATAAAAATAGCCGTGAGAGTACTGATTTGATGAGCCCAAAGACCAATATAAGGCTCGAGGAAGGGTTTGTAGGTTAACTCTCTTATTGAGGCGTTAATGAAGGCAAGAATTAAGAGAATAAACCAAAAAGAAAAAGCAAAAATAACTTTTCTCATATATTAAAAATATTAACAAAAAGATTAAGCAAAAATTCAGTGTGGAAAACTAAGATAGTAATTAAGGAGGTGATAAGAGAGTAAAAAATAAGTGAGGACAAACTGCATACAAAAAATACCGCGAATGAGCCGGGGTATTTTTTGGATTACATTTTGCCAGTGCCAAAAATTAGGCAAGTAGCGGTGCCTTTGACACCAATGCCAACATAAGCCCATTTGTTGTCGAGTTGATTGTCGTCGTGAGGTTGGTCGCCGGCGTAAATCCATTCGATTAGATGAGTACCGGTCATTTGATAGCCAATGGAGGTATTCTCCCCTAGCCAAGTAAAACCTAGTTTGTTGAAACCATCCTGATTTTCCAAGAAATCATTGAAGCCTTTGTGCTCGTCGGTGTTACGGATTGAATCAAAATAATCGGTTCGAGATTGGGCATAGGCAGCTAGTTTGGGATCCATAGTTAATGGTTGGGAACCATGCTTGGTGCGATAAGTATTGAGGGCAGTAAGAATTTCGCTGGGAGTAGCCATATTGGGGTCACTGGCAACTTTCATGGTCCAAGAATGTTCGCTAATTTGCTTGGAAACACCCCAGGGTTCGTCATCGGGAGTAGGTGTAGGATTGGACTTTTTTGTGGTTTGAGTGACCTGTGGAGAAGAGGAGGCTGGAGTCTGAGGAGTAGGAGTGGAATCGATAATAATGGTCTGAGGAGCGGCTTCCTCTTGGATTACTTTGCTGACCAAATTAAGTAAATTAATTTGGGGAACGGAGTAGTTCGAATTATAGAGAGAATACGAAAGAAAAGTGAGCGAAGAAAAAAGAAGAATGATAATAAAAAATCCTGTGAATTTATTGATAGAAGATTATATAAAAGTAAATCTGTTTTGTATAATAAGGCAAATGAAGAAGAATTATTGGATAATCGTTGCGATATTAGTTTTGGTGATTGGGGGTTGGTTGGCTTGGCCAAGACAAAAAGAAATGAATAAAAATAAAGTGGCGGTGGTGGAAGAAGAACAAAATGAGAAAGATGATGGCGAACTGACTCCGGAAGAAGTAATTGCTAGACTGTCGGAAGAAAGTGAAGTAAATGGTGAGATGAGTGTGGAAATTGTAAGTCCTGGTGGGGATAAATTTGCTCAATCACAGGCAAGAATGTATAAGGCTGAAGTGAGTAATCAACCGACTAATACCAGAATAGAATGTAGCTGGAAATTTTATTTGAATCAGTACGATACTGAAGAATTGTATGAAGAAATGAAACCTATGGGTGGCGGAAATGGTTGTGCGTTTACAGAAACTTTTATAAAAAATAGAGGCAAATTGAGGGTTGAAGTGGCAGTAAAGGCTTTGAATACGCTAAGCAAAGAAGAAATGACAGAGGCGAAGGCTGAAAGAAACTATGTGGTGGAATAAATTTAGCGATGAAAGTGAAGATAAAAATAGAGACAGGCGAGAAAAAAGATAGGTAAGCTAATGACGAAAGAAGATAAGTGAGTAAAAATAAGAAGAATGATCGAGAGAACTAGGTAGATTGTGCCACCAATAAGGTGATTTTTTCGAGCCACGAGAAAAGTAGCTATTAGAATGTAGCTTGGAGTGAGGTGTATTAATAAAGCGAGAAACCATTGTGGCTGATCGAAGACGTCGAAGGCAAAGAGGCTGACAAAAAGAATAAGCAAAATTGAGAGTGCGGTAGCAAGCTTTTGAAGAAAAGAATGATGTTTGGCCAAATTTTAATTAATGGGTATATTTATATTATAGAACAAAATAGAGATGGCGAATCTAAAAAATAGTGGAGACACAAAATCATGTCGTGTCTTTTTCCGTTTTTTAGGGTAAAATAGATAGTAGAGGTTTTTTGGATAAGAGAAGTCGCTACACTTATTAATTAGCTTAAATATGGCAAATAAATTATATGTCGGCGGCTTGTCTTATAGCACCACCGAAGATGGATTACAGTCAGCATTCGCCCAAGCGGGTAGCGTGGTTTCTGTCATTATTATTAAAGATAAATTCTCAGGACAACCAAAAGGTTTTGGTTTTGTAGAGATGGCCTCAGACGATGAAGCTCAAAAAGCCATCGAAATGTGGAACGACAAGGAACTTGACGGAAGAACTCTAAGAGTAAACGTAGCTCGACCTATGGAGGAAAGACCCCCAAGAAGAGATAATTACTCCCGAGGACCAAGAAACAATAGTTTCGGCGATCGAAATAGGTACTAAGAGTACTTATTGAAATAATCACCCTCGGCGAAAGCTGAGGGTGATGTTTAGATATTTTGTTTGATGAATTATGAAGAACGATTATGAGGTTGGTAGTTTTATAACTGATTTTAAGACAATTTACGAGATTACTTTGATCAGTCAAGATAAGGACGGTGAATCTTTAATTCACTATAAGCCTGTGTCGGGCACAGATAAGATATTTTTGGCAACAATTCCCGAGAAGAACTTACAAAAAAGTGGACTTAGACCTTTGTTGAAGACTGGTGAAATTAATCAACTAATGAAGGATTTGGAAGTAGTAAACGAAGATTACAAATATAATACGATAGCAGTAAAAGAAGAAATTTATCGCAATTTGCCAAGCAAGTTGATTGATCCTTTGAGATATTTATGGAAATCAGAAATAGCTTTAAATAAGATTGATAATGATTTAAAAGAAGAGATTTTGAGCAGTATGGCAGCTGAAATTGCCTTTGTGTTGAAAAAAACAACAAGAGCATCGAGACAAATGATAGAGACTGCACTAGGTGAGGCTGGAATTGAGACTAAGAATCAATAACGACTTCCCCTGACTTTGGAATTGAACCCGATAATGGTAGTGAAAAGTAGAAAGTAGTACCTTTGCCTTCTTGAGACTCAAACCAGAGTTTTCCTCCAGATGAGGTAGCAACAGCTTTGGCAAGATATAGGCCTAGTCCGGTGCCGTCGGTCTCAAGTTTGACAACATTGCTGGCTCTAAAGAATCGAGAAAAGATACGAGCCTGGTCTTTTTGAGGAATACCATAGCCTGAATCGGTAATTTTAGTAATTATTTCTTGGGAGTTTTTGGTAGTTTCGATGGAGATTTTTCCTTTCTTGGGGGTGTACTTGATGGCGTTGGTGAGAATGTTGAGGTAGACATTTCGGACTAGTTTGGGATCGATATTAATTTGGGGAAGTTTGGGGTCGGCCAAAAGAGTAACTTGTTGTTGTTTTTCGGTAATTTTTGGCTGAACTTCCGTAAGAACATCTTTAATAAGCTTCGGAATGTCGGTGGGGATGGGGTCGATAATTATTCGACCAGATTCGATACGAGATATATTTAGCAATGAGTTGACAAGATCGATGAGTCTTTGATTGCTGTCGTAAATATTTTTCACCAGATCAGTCTGGTCTGGGGATAATTTGCCAGCATCGCCACCAAGCAACATTTCTCCAAACCATCGCATGGCAGAGAGTGGGGTTCGAAGTTGGTGTGAGGCAATAGAGATGAAATCTGTTTTCATCCGGTCGACTTCTTTTTCGCGAGTAATATCCCTTTCTAGAGCAACAAAGAACTGAACTTCCCCATCGTCGCCAATAATTGGTGAAATTGTGGACATAGCAATGTATTCTTCCTCGTTTTTGCGTTTATTGGTAATTTCACCAACAAAGTTCTTTTTATCAGTTTTAATGGTTTTCCACATATCCTGATAGAACTTCTTGGGCATTAGACCTCCCCAAAGTTGCTTGCAGCCGGCTTTTTTACCAATAATTTCGGTGGGGCTAAAGCCTGAAATAGCTTCGACTTTTTTATTGGCGAACAAAATTATGCCATCGGAATCGGTAATAATGATGTGGTCGGAAGCGTTTTCGACAGCAAGTTTGAACTTTTCTAATTCTTTGGCGGCAGTTTTGACATCTTCAAGGACATTAACAATGGCTTTTTGAGATTTTTCTAAAGATTCAGATTTTGAATTTAGTTCCTCGGTTCTTTGAGAGACTAATTGTTCGAGTTCTTTATATTTATTTTTAATATTGGCCGCCATGGTTTCCATGGTTTTGCCAAGGATGGCCAATTCGTCGTTTCCTAGGTGAGGATTTTTTACATCAAGATTGCCCAGCGTTACCTCTCTGGCCATATTGGTAATTTGTTCCAATGGAGTAATAGTTCGATTTAGAAGGATAGAAAGAACGATAATTACAACAAGAATCATGATACCGGTAGTGGTGGCGGTGACCATGCCTATACTAGCTGCTTGGGCTTTAATACTATCCCTGCTTATTTCGGCAATTATATATAAATTATAATTTTCAGGTTTGGCGACGATTAGTTGCTCAGCTTCTTTGTCGTATGGATCGTAAAAATCAACTTCTTCGATTCCTTGAATTTCTGGAAGTCTATCCTGAATTGTCTGGTATTGAAGTGGAACAAAGTTTGTAACAGGATATTGATGAGAGGAAATTATTGATGTTTGTGATTGCTGGTCGATCTTACCGATACTTTTATATAAACGATCAGCTTGATTGGTGGAAATGACGACGCCATGTTGATCGAGGAGCATAAGATCGGAGACAGATTCTACCTGATTGTCGGTAAGGTATTTCGATATGTCGCTGGCATTAATTTTTATAACAGCGACACCGACGATAGAACCAGAGTTGTCCACAACAGATCGGGAGAAATAATAGCCAAGTTCTTTTGAAGTGACACCATAACCAACATCGGTATATGAAGCATTTACGATTGCCTCCTGGAAATAGGGACGAAAGGAGTAGCTGTGTCCCAAGAAACTCCGATCGGTAGAGGCTACCGTAGTGCCGAATTTGTCCAGTAAATATAAGGATAAATACTTATTGTCGATGTTGAAATTATCTAAGTATTGGCTAAATTCCTCTTGTTTTGTTGGGGTAGGAGTGCTTTGGAGGTAATCAATAACAAGCTTTTGTTTTGATAAAGACTTTAAATTGTCGGTGGGAGCATCGAGTATTAAAGATAAAGTTTTAATATGCTGGGAGACATTTTCAGAGATGTTTTCTAGTTCGGTTTTCTGATAACGATTGGATGAGACAGTAAAAGCCGCGATTATCCCTAGAATATCCATTAGTATAATTGGGACAAGGACTGCCAAAAAGAATTTGGCTCTAATACTGCTAATTTTTAGTATCATTTTGTTTGTTTTGAAGAGCTTTTAGTTTTGCTTTCAGCTCGATCATTTTAATTTCTCGGCCAATGAGAAGCTTGTTTAATTTTTCAAGATCTTTTATTTTTTGATTGTTCTTTTTTGTAGTTTCGATGTCTTGGCTAATATCTCTAAAAATGGCGGACATACCAATGACAACAGAGTTTTGGTCGAAAATAGGAGAGAGGCTAATGGAGACATCGAGAGGATGGCCGTCCTGGTGATACCTGGTTGTTTTGGGAATGAAAATTGATTTGCCTCCTCTTACGGCAATAAGGTTTTTGTTTTGTTCTTGGACAGTCTTGGTGTTGGCGATAATGGAAACATTTTTGCCAATGATGTCTTTTGATTTGTAGCCGAATAACTTTTCGGCTCCAAGGTTCCAGTCGAGGATAGTACCATCCAAATCGAGGCTATAAATGGCATCAGATGAATATTGTAAAATTGAAGCCATACGGAAGCGGGTGGTGTCCTGGGAATTTTTGTCGATTAACCAAGAGAGAAGAATTTGAACAAGGAAAATGAGAATGATGAGAATGGCGATTCTCGGAACAATATAGGTAACAATTGAAGTAATAAATTCTTTTGATTGATAATCAACACCAACGAAAGCGAGGATTTGGTTGTTGGCGTCGCGGATGGGAAGCATGACGGAAACAAAGGTGCCCCATTTGTCGGTGTAGGGCTGGGACAATATTATGTCTTTTCCTGAAAGATAGGAATTTATTAGTTGTGGGGTGGTTTCCTGATAGAGTTCACCAGGGAGAGCTAAGTCGTCGGGGTTGGTGGGGAGGTTGTTGATGCGTCGAGGTTGAGAGTCGAGATAAAAATACATTTTGTCTTCAGAGCGATTTTTGTCGTAGCTCATTAGATAGATGTAGCGCGATTTGGGATTGCTGTCGTTGAGATTGGTGAATTGTTGCTTGAGACGGAGATAGTCGGGATTAGAGATGTCGGCCATTGTGCCGGTAAGATTGGCAATTCGTTCTGGGTTGATAGAGGCTTGAACGATATGAGCAAAAGTGTCGACTTCAGAGATTTGCTGATTTTGGTTGTTGGTGTAGCCAAGGTAAATTGCAATAAGCCCTAGAAGACAGCTAAGAAGTAGAACGAAGCGACGAACGACAGTGTTATTTTTGTAACTATTCATGAAATCCCTACTATTAGTATATAGATGGAAAGACTTTTGGCAATTATGATGAGATTTTGAGTCGAGTTGAATAGTTACTTTTTGCTTTTTTTGGATTTTGAGATTTCGTTTTGCTTGGCTTGGGTGAGAAGCATTTTGACAATTATGTCCTTGGGGATGGCTTGGTCGAATTTGATTTGGATGGTTTTTTTGCCGGTGGTGTATCCGAGTCGGGAAAGTTCTTGCTGATCCTCGGGGTTTAGTGGGAAAACAAGGCCAAAACTAATATGATTTTTGAAAACTGAAAAACCGGCAAGTAGACCTTGGTATTTATAGAAGGGTACTCCCCAACTAATTGATTCCTCAGCTTGGGGAATAGTTGATTTAATGAGAGTCCGAAGATTTTGCATAACTAACTGAGCGGCAGGGTCGGAAGTTTTTATGTAGGCATCAACATCTTGAGCGGAATAATTTCTCATTTACTTTGGGGAATCAATAACTTATGTTATTAGTTAATTTTATCAAAACAAGAATTGTGCTGGAAATTATGGCTACTTGACTAAGTATTGAATTAAAGTGTATTTGATTGAGGTTTGAATGAAGGGTTTGCGGTCGCGGATGATAATGCCAACATGCTGAGAAATACTATCTTGATTGTTCTCTAGATATTGACGGACATAGTCGCCGAGATTCTTATTATCTTTAAGAATTTCTTGATGGAATTTTGGAAGCAACAACTTGTGCGATCGAGACGAGACAATATTACCATTATTGTCGACTAAACTAGTCCAGCAAAACATGTGGTAATCCCCTTTTGAATTGGGATGATAACCGACTTCAATTCCAAGTGAAAAATCTGCAGTTGAAGACTGATTGAGAGCATTTTTAGCTCTATTGATGGATCCTTTTTTAGTTTCTTTACTAGTTATGGGTTGAGAGGAAACAAGACTTGGGACATCAAAAGCCTGAAGCGAATATTCTAGATCTAACTCACGTAATATTTCTTCAAGAAATTCGATTTTTTGTGGTGACTTAGTACCAACGGCAATAATCATAATGTTTGTATTATAGATTGTTTATTTAAAAATTATCAATATTATCTAAGTTTCAAACAAAACGACCCGCAGTGAAGCGGGTCGTTTTAAAAAAATCTGAGTAAGTTTATTCAGTCATCTCAGGTTCTGATGCCCAATTGCCAAGACCTGAATGGAAAAGGCTTTTGTAGGCGACACCATGAGAACCGCCACAAGTGTCGTTGGAGACTTCTTGGACAGTAGCAAATTCATTCCAAATAACAGGACCAATTTCAACACCATCAGCGGTGTACCAAACACCAGAGTCAAGAACGGCATCTGATGGAGCGGCGACTATTTTAACAAAGTAGTTCCATTTGCATGTTTCGCCATCTTCGCCTTCGTACTCACCGGATTGGTGGTTGGTAAGCCAAGCACCTGAACCGATATAAGAGGTGTAACCGTAATGTCGATCCAATAAACCATCGCCATTACAATCATTATTGGACAACCAAGCATCGTTCCATTTCATAGAAAGATTGTCTTCTTTGTATGGTTGGCACCAGGCAGCATCTCTGTAGGCATCACAATATTTACCATTGAACAACTCGGCTTGGTAATTGTATCCCCAAGTATCAAAACCGGTTGTGATTACTTCAGCAGAAGAATTTAGTAATTCTCCACTTTGAATTGAAGTGCAAGCGTCTTGAGTGGGTTTGGCAGCAAGTGCGGGCTTTGTTGCCAGGACGAGAACTGCGAGAGCAATTATTAAGGAAAACAGCTTTTTCATAGTCGATCCTCCAAAAAAAAAGATAAGTGTGTCAAACTTATTTATAGATTTATTGGAAAATTAAGTCAAGCTGCCTGAGAGATTAATTACAAGCTATTGTTAGGTGAATAAATTAAAGACGTAGCCGATGAGAACGATGCCTAGGGTGGTGATGCCAAAGAAGGCGGCGAGGAGTTGCCATTTCATGGCTTGTTTGAGAATTAAAGCTTCGGGAATCGATAAAGTTACCGTAGCTGTCATAAATGCCAGAGCAGTACCAAGAGGAATTCCCTTCCCCACCAAGGCCTCGATGATAGGAATAACAGTGACTGAATTGGCATAAAGAGGAACTCCAAGAATGGCAGCCAACGGGACTGAATACCAAGTTTTTTGGGACAGATATTGCTCAATTAGAGAATTGGGGATAAAACCATGGATGAGAGCACCTAGGGCGACGCCAAGTAGAACGTACGGGAAGATACTAAGACTAATTTTCATAGCTTCGGACCACCAAAGAGGAATTAATTTTTTCAAACTTATTTTTTGTTGATTATTTTTGAATTCGAGTTTGGACTTGAATTTTAAGAATTGAGGATTAACATATTTTTGAAAATTTAATTTTTGAATTAAAAGACCACCGATGACAGCAATAATAATTCCGGCTAAATTATAGATAATAGTAGTTTTTAGACCAAAGAGTGCGGGAAATAAAATTAGAGAAGATTCGTTGACCAAAGGTGAGGCAATAAGAAACGAAAAGGTAACACCGAGAGGAATGCCAGCACTAAGAAAGCCGATAAATAAGGGAATAGAAGAACAAGAGCAGAAGGGAGTGATGACTCCAAGAATGGCGGCGAGTAAATAATCCAGGCCGTACCAAGCTCGTTTGGCTAATAAATCCCTAACTTTGTTGGTAGGAAAATAGTAGCGAGTAATAGCCATGAGGTAGTTGATAAGTACAAGAAGGATGCCGATTTTGATGGTGTCGTAGATGAAGAAGTTGAGTGCAGAGGCAAAATATGAAGTGG
Organism: Candidatus Shapirobacteria bacterium; assembly: GCA_003250375.1. Taxonomy (GTDB): domain Bacteria; phylum Patescibacteriota; class Microgenomatia; order UBA12405; family UBA12405; genus SZUA-533. Next base: position 30,187 of record QKGR01000002.1, read on the forward strand.
TAGGAATTTGGAACCAGGTATAGGTAATAGTGTTGGATAGTAGCTGGATGGGGTAAAAGATGTCCATAAATTAAGGTTGATGTTCTTGAATAGTTTGTTTGATTTTCTCCAAAGAATGAGAGCCTGTGAGAGCTAATTTACCATCGATAGTCATGATGGGCGATTCCATAACTCCGAGTTCGATGATTTTGGAAATGTCGGTGGAATACTCAACTTTGGCGTCGATAGCTAAATCTTTGACGGCAGTTTTGGTAAGTTCGTAAAAACTTTTACAGGTGGGACAGCCTGAGCCGATGATTTGGATTTTCATAAGTTAGATTAACTCTTTTTCGAGCTTGAGTCGAATGTTTGAATCCAACCCGACCAAAGTTCATTGTCCATAAAAGTTTCTATAAATTGATTATTGGTATACTCCCCTTTTGTCTTGAGCCAAAAAGTGCGAGCTTTGGGGTTTTCTTTGATCTGCCTACCCTCCCAAGGTCCCGGAAACTTATCCCAAACAAGAAAGGCGGCTTGTTTGCCAATTCCCAAACTTCTAAACTCAGGTTTTATATAAAACTCAGAGAGATTTTTGCCACTAGTATTGATAAGAGTATGCTCATTAACTAAACAAAATCCAGCAATTGAATCGTCAGCTTTGATAAAGAACGGATGTCGATTGGGTTTCTGCCAATAAGTGTCTAACCAAGGAAAGTCTCCGTCGCCACCATGATGAATTTCAATTAAATAATTTTTGAGCAAATCTCTTAAGACTTCTTTTTGGGAAATATCGATAAGTTCGATAGATACTTTCATAAGTAAGATTATACGAGGAATGTTCGAATTATTTAAATTAGAGTATTATTTAATTAGGAGGAAATATATGATGCAACAAAATGAAAGCGAACTTGATAAAAAGAGTAGATTGGTAGTGGGAGTTGTTTTCCTACTGTTGGCAATATTTGTCCTGGGAGGGAGCTGGCAAATCGTAGCAATTGTAGTCGGAGCGATAGCGCTTTTTACCGGACTAACAGGCTTTTGTTTGCTATATAAGCTATTTGGAATTAATACTAAGAAATAGTTTTTCTACAATAATCCGGAAAAGAGGAGAACTAAAACGACAGAGGTGAAAGCGGCGAAGATGCCTAGGGTTTTGACAAAAAGATTGACGGCGTCTTTTTTCTTGCCGTCGATGAAAAGCATAAGAGGCTGATAAAAGAAAAGATAAGCCATGACAGCGACTGAGAGAGTGAGAACGAATAAAACTGTGATTGGGGCAAAAAAAGTGTCTGGTTTATTTTGAAGCGGCGCAGTAACGAAGGTCATGACAGAGACGACAATAAAGATGTAGGCTGAGGCGCTAAGAGCATTGATGAATGGATTCTTGGTCATAGTTAATTATATCAATATGACTGTTTGTCTGTTTACCAGCACCACCAGAGGAGACAATGTTTTTGAGGTTGAGTGGGCTGCTGAGTAATTATTATTTTGAGAAAGCTGTTATTATGAATAAATGGATCAATATACAAACTTTGTTATTTCCTTCGTTTCAGGTGTTGTTTGTTTGGCCTCTATATGGATAGGTATTAAATCGATAATAACGAAAAGGTTTGGGGTTTTAACGTATCGATATAATGATATAAAACTAGGTGAATTTAAGAAAGGAAGTCACTATAAATCGATTGAGCGCAAAGGGGCAGTGGCTGTTTTTATTGGAATAATAATGTTGATTGTGGGATTGTTGGCTGGTTTTATGACTTTAAGTTTTCTGATGCTTAGTGGTGTTTAGATTGGGTAGTTTGAGTATGGATTAGGAGGTATTATCCTTAGTATTTCCAGAATACTATGTCCAAAAAAATATTCTAAGACTGTTGAGGAAATGTAGACAGACAGAATTATGAGAAGAATTAAGACAATAAGTCTAATTTGTTTATTCTTAAATTTCGAGGAAATAAATTTGCTTAATAATATTAGGACTACGAGAATAACAAGCGGAATTAAGTAATAGATAAAAGTTTCTTTATCCATAATAAGTAATTAAACTAATAACAGCTACTTACGGGTCATAACGTAAGCAATAACTACAATGTTGAATAGGAGGTATAAAAGATACCAGCCG
>QKGR01000015.1 GCA_003250375.1 Candidatus Shapirobacteria bacterium
TTTTTCAAAGGCAATAGCTAATTGTTTTTTGGCTACAATTTCAGGAATTATCTCCAACACCTCTTTCTCAATATTAGTTTGTTTTAGTTTAATAAAAGGAGTTCTAAAATAATCCGCCGCAATTTTCCCCATACTCTCGTCATCTACCAAGTTAGCTTCCGTCAATATTTCATATAAACTCTTTCCGTTCTCGGTTTCCTTTAATGCCTCATCCAAAGCCGACCTGTCAACAATATCGTATTCTTTCAGTAGATTATAAAGTTGATTATCGCTTAAATCATTCATTTCTTACACATACATATCCATTTTTCTAACTAAATCCTCCAGCTGAATATCGCTTTTAATAACAAAATCAGCCGCGCCCAATGCCTTGGCCTTATCGATATCTTCTTTTTGACCTAAATTCGATGCTACTACCACTGGTATTTTTTTCCACTCAGCATTGGCCATAATCGCCTCCAGTACGGAAAATCCATCCATTTCAGGCATTATCAAATCGAGCAAAATAACCTTAGGCACCTTATCGCTTTTTAAATATTCAATTACATCTGTCCCGTCGTGAACAATAGTCGTTTCCCATCCTGCCTTGCCAAATTTTAGTTTATAAGCGCTAGATAAAAACTTATCATCCTCAGCAATTAATATGTTTTTCATACTTTAATAATATACTAACTTCCCAGTACAATTTCTCCTTTCTTGGCTTTCATTCCCTTAATTGGTAACTTAATCCAAAAAGCCGTCCCTTTACCCTCGCTACTTTGGAACCAAATTTTACCACCAGAAGAATCAATAATTGTTTTAACCAAATATAATCCCAACCCAGATCCTTCTGTTTCAATTTTAATGGCATTATTGGCTCTGAAAAATTTATTAAACACCGATTCTTGCTGATCTTTTGGTATTCCATAACCATTATCAATCACCTTAGCAATCAAATAGTCAGCCTCTCTGTTTATTTCAATTCGAATCTCTCCGCTATTCGGTGTGTATTTAATTGCATTTGTCAGTAGGTTCAAAAACACATTTCTAATCAAACTCTGATCCAAATTAACAGTCGGGATATTTTTACCATAATGAGTTGTTATTATCTGTTTCTTATGTTTGGCTTTTTGCTCCACTTCCCTAATAACTCCATCAATTAATTCCGACAATATTGTTGGCTTTGGATCGATAATTATTCTTCCCGATTCTATTCTGGAAATATCAAGCAAATCTCCCACTAGTTCGATCATTCTCAAGCTCGATTGTTGAATATTTTCCACCACTCCTTTTTGTTCTTTCGTCAATTTTCCTACGTCTCCGCTAAGTAAAATTTCTGAAAACCATCTCATTGCCGATAGGGGAGTTCGAAGTTGGTGCGATGCAAAAGACACAAACTCAGTTTTCATCTTATCTACTTCTTTTTCTTTGGTAATATCTCTTTCCAATCCAATAAAATATTTCACTTCTCCTTTCTCGTCCAACACCGGCGAAATGCTCGCCATGGCTGTATACCTCTCGCCATTTTTTCTTTTATTAATTATTTCTCCAGTGAAGTTCTGTTTTTTGTATTTAATTGTATCCCACAGTTTTTCATAAAATCTACTATCCATCTGGCCACCCCACAATTCTTTGCTCCCGGCTTTTTTACCAATAATTTCTGCTTGTGAAAACCCTGTGATTTTTTCTACTCCTTTATTTGCATAAATTATGTTCCCCTCAGTGTCAGTAATCACCACATGGTCCGATGCATTTTCCACCCCCATTTTATATTTTTCTAATTCAACCGTTCTTTCTTTAACCAACCTATTTAGTCGATAATTGTTGGCTACAATAAGTATTGTAATAACCAAAGTAATTAATCCAAAAAACAACAGCACTCTCCTATATTGATCCTCAATCGCCCCAAACATTGGATCCAATAATGCCCGTAAATTGCTTCCATCGTCTACCAACACAATTTGCCATTTTCTACCTGGCATTATGTTGATAGTATTAAAAACCGCCACTAATTTTTTGCCGTCTTTGTAGTACACCGACTCGCCAGAATCTTTCTTAATGTTTTCCTCAAACAACTCAACTAAGTTTCCATACTCGCCATATTTTTGCTTAAATTCTTCGCTGTATAAGTTAATTCCAATAAAGCTCGTATCAGGATAATAAAGAATATCGCCATTATCGTCCAAGAGAATTAAATATTCGTTAATATTAATATCTGTATTTTTTGAAATATTCTCAACCAGTTTTACTGTATCAATTGTCCCCACTAAATGACCATCAAAATTGTCCTCTCTTCCAAACACGGGCACTACGTAGTTAATAAAATTAGTGTAATTATTTCCGGCAACAACCGACTGTCTTCTGATTGGCGAGATATGATCTACATATTTATCATCTTCAAGAATTTGTTTAGCAAACTCAGTGTTTAATTTCTTAATATCCAACCCCAAGTAATAATCTTGGTTACTACAATAAACCACACCCTCTTTATCCATTCTCATTAAGTTAGTACTTATTAGGTCAACCTGTCCCACTATCCCCGACATCGCTTTCATACACTCCGTTGCCTTTCCGTCTTTAATCCCTTCAATTTTCTGCATAAACACTAATTCCTCATGAATTTGTTGAATCTCTTTACTTAGTGCAATTGAAATTTGAGATGTTAACTGGTGTTGTTTGACTGTGAAGAAATTCTCGATTTGTGTTTGATAATAATTCCGTACCTTATTTCTACCCGAGGTAAAAGCTGCAAAAAACAACCCCGCTCCAATCGCCAAAGCCATAATTAGTACTAGGTACAAAGGTACCCCAATCTTCTTCATCTACTATTCATTATAAAGACATTAGCTGCTAATTTCCCACATTAATTTCCAGATATCTTTTTCCCTAGGCTGTAGAAATTGCCACTTTTTGCTATAATAAGCCTGCTTCATCGCTATGGCAGCTTTACCTTGCCGTAGCCTTGATCAAGGCAGGGTAGCTCAGTTGGTTAGAGCACCACATTCATAACGTGGGGGTCGCGGGTTCAAGTCCCGCCTCTGCTACATCGTCTTTTACCCGTCAGAATGAGTTTGTTCCCGGGTGCATAGCTCAGTTGGTTAGAGCACCGATCTTATAAGTCGGTGGTCCCAGGTTCGAATCCTGGTGCACCTACAAAAAAATCCGCCGGTTGGCGGATTTTTATTGGCGAAGCACTGAGCTTACCAAAGTGTTGCGGGGACTGAAAGAAATCAGAACCTTTTTCTTGGGCAATCCAACCCTAGCAACGCTTTATATTTGTAATTGGGCCTTTAATTTATTAAGACTGTTATTGGTGGCAGGATCAGTTACCAGTTCTGGCTGGCTTATCAATGATTGAATAACCACCTTTGCTTCGTCAGATTTGCCCTGTTCCATTAATTGTTTAGTCAGATTAATTGCCGCCCAAGCATATCTAGGGTTCAACTCTAATGCTCGGCGATATGCCCGCTCCGCCAATGCCTGATCAATAGAGCGAAGTTCATTTCCACAAATGTCTGCTTTTGCGAAATTACCTGTAGTTTTGATTGCCATAGAATAGGCTCTTATTGCAAGATCAGTATTCCCTAGCTGTATACCTAGTTTTGCTATATCTTGTAGTGCGTCGTCTGACCCCAATATTTCAGTCAGTGTCTGGTTATCAATCTCAATAAATTGTTGAAGTAAACCCGACGCTTCATTATTTCGACCATGTTTGTTTAGTAATCTTGCCAATTCAAGAGTCACTTTCGCATAGCCAGGTTTAATTTCTAAGGCTCTACGATAGGCTCTTTCGGAAAGTGCAGTATCGCCAAGTTTCTGTACTTCATTGCCATAGATTAATGCCGAAGCTGCGTTGTTGTGATTAGTCTCTATAGCAATTTCATATGCTAGTTTTGCTTGATCAACTTGCCCCAGGGTAACCAATTGCCTCGCTACGTCTGCAACAGCGTGATGATTACTGAATCCTCCCCCTCGAACATTCTTTGTACTTCTAGATAGCATCTCCACCGCTTCATCAACTCGACCCTGGCTTACTAGTAATTGGCCCAATTTGTCTGCAGCTCTCGTATAACTTGGGTCAATTGCCAACGCTTTTTGATAAGCCAATATTGCTTCATCGGTCCTGTTTAACTTTGAAAGAGTTTCTGCCAACTTATTGTAATTCCATTTGGAAAATGGGTTTACATCTACAGCATTCTGGCACGCTTTTGCGGCATGTTCATAATCACCTTGTTCGGCCAGTAAATCGGCAATGCCTTTATACATATGATCATTAATCGGAAACACTACTACTTGAAAGATTTCTGGAAACTCCTCCATGTCCTCGAAAATATCCAACATATCATCAATAATAACTGTTTGGTGACCTTTATAAGGCGCATCAAGTGATCTTTGAAGGACAGAAGTACTTTCCTCAACTCTGCCAGCATCCTTGAGGATCCTTGCATATTTTAAGAAATAGTAAATATGACTAGGTTCCCGATTTACTGCTAACTCAAAATTTTGAATAGCCTCATCCATACGACCACTTCTCGATAAATAATCGGCGAAGGCCAAAAGAGTTTGCCCACTACTATTTTGTTCGATTGCTTTTTTGTACGCTTGCTCCGCTAAATCTGAGTATTGTGTTTCAAAATATTCCGCTAATTGGAGATATGTTCTATCGTTATAGGGGGTCTGGTGTAATGTGTCCTCTGCCAACTGGCGAGCTTGCCGTTCATCTCCCCGAATAATCTGTATTTTAATCAAATCAATCCTGGGCGTAATGAGTCTTGGATCAATTTCTATTGCTTTTGCAAAACTCACTGATGCTTGTTCCACGTCGCCCATTTTTTCATATGCTCTTCCCTTTACTGTCCATAAACTACCATCATTAGGAGTAATACCAATGGCAGCGTCATAATACTCAATCGCTCTCTGATAATCACCAAAATCTTGATAAACGCGACCCATCCGACTGTGATTATTGGCCACGTTTGGCTCTTGAGCCAATGCTGCCTCATAATGAGCTTTTGCTTGCTCGAGACCTTCCATTATCTCAGTAGCATTCCCAAGTCTAACTTTAAGCGGTGCATACTCAGAGCTGATTGAAAGACCAATCTTACTAAACGACATAACCCATTCAGGTTTATGAAATTTTAAGCTAAGGTTGTGAAGTAGTTGTAAGGAATAACCAATTTCACCACTGTAAGCTCGGCACACAAATTGCTGTCCTTGTCTCGGTAACAACTGCGCTCGTATCCCGTCTAGCTCTGGCGTATTAAGAGTAAAAGTAATTACCCCGTCATGAACATCGCTGACTACCAGGTCTGTTAAGTCGGAGACTTGGCCATCAACCATTTTGCTGTCGGTCATTTCCACATTTGTTTCGGGGCTAAGCATGTCTTGAAAGTAAACTCGGTTATCTGCAGTTGTAACCAACATGTGAACCGAATGGCCTGGTACCTCGGCCATCAAATACGACAAACCAATTTGATCCAACAGATGGCAGCCAAGATATTGAGCTCCTACACAGTTAAGTGCTCTTTTATTTGCCATAGCGGCGGGATAATCAACTGATTTTTCATAAGTAATACCTGAAACAATTTGTCTAACTTCATGAGCAATTTCTCGTTCAATTTGAGCAATTTCTTCTGGCTTACCCCCCGACTTTGTTTGTAGAAGTCTTTGGTGAGCATTGCCAACATATTGGTCAATAGCAGATTTTAGCTCGGCTGGTTCGGGGCTTTCAAAACCCAATAGCTTTAGTCCCTCGGGAGATAACACTTCGGTTGTTAAGTGAGTTAGTAAATATTCTCGACCGTCTGGCCATACCCTATCCAGAGTGCTAAGTGGTCCTTTAGGGCCTACTTGTGTACGACGTAATATTTCAGTTGCAGTATCAGTGAATCTTAACCCGTCGGCGTTTATAGCCATTATTGAAGGGTTCAATATTTCCAACTTTGTGCTTGACATAATACCAGTATTTTATCATCGAGCTGACTAAACATACCTAGGTTTGAGGTTGGTGATCTTAAAACCAAGCGCGGTATTCTATCAACCCTTGGTTCGAACCTAATTTTGGAAGATCAAAAACTGCGTATCACCAGTCCAATTCCGTTTTTGACTATTAAAAAGATGAAAACAGAGGCTCCAATCATCAGCAAAACACTCGAACCTACATTCTTGATTGATAATGCCATAAAAATGGCCGCTTTGTACGCGGCCATTCCTAGTTTGTTGCGGAGCCAGGAGTTGAACCTGGTCTGTGAGATTATGAGCCTCACGTGCAGCCGTACACTACCCCGCATGTCTTTAAAGTACTTCGAATTCTATCACACCACCCCTAGTCTGTAAACATTTGAAGCCATCTTTCCAGCTTAGTCATCGTTTGCTCACCTTCAGCTGCCTCTTTTTCTTTGTCCACCATTCCTTCTGGCAGAAGAATCCAGTAGTCGTCTTTGCTCCCCACACCCATCAATTCTCTTTTCAAGCCCTCCACATAGCCACTTTCACTCGCCACCCGTACTTTTTCCCTCAACTTTCTGTTATCAACTTCAAGCCCTTCCAACCTCTTTTCTAGTCTCGAATTCTCGTCATTAGCCCGAATCAGAGTTATTATCTGCCTACTTACGTTTGTCAGCGTCGAAATCGACACCAAAAGCATCATTGCCACCCCCAAATACTCCATTAGTTTCGCCATTTTACCCCCTCCAACCTCCAAAGTATCCCTATCTTTACGTCTTATATGTCTATTTGAAGCTACCATTGAATATTTACCAATATTACCTTATAATTCACGACTAGTCTCAACTAACCATAGTTGAAAATTATCCTAATTTATGCTATTATAAGTCACTTTAAATTAGGTTTCACCAACATGACATTAGAAAACGCACTAAATTCCTTCGTCCAGGCGCTTTCCAAAAAAGGGAAGTCGAGCAACACTATTGTAGCTTATCGAGGGGACATCAACCAACTAATTACTTACATTCAGCACCAACAAAATATCGCCGATATTAATTTGGTCAACCCTGGCCACATCGAGTCCTACAAGAAGGATCTCCAGAAGAACAACTACACCGCCAAGTCCATCAGTCGCAAGCTCAACTCCATCAAGAACTTCTTTAGCTATCTCAAAAACGAAAGTATCGTCCAATCCGACCCTTCTACTGAAGTTAAGCATCCCAAGTACGAAAACGATCTTCCCAAAATCCTCAAGCCTATCGAATATCGCTCTCTTCGCGATGCTGCTCGCAACGACATTCGTGCCACCGCCATCATCGAGCTCATGCTCCAGGCTGGCCTAAGAATCAAAGAAATCGAAAATCTCAAACTCGAAAATATTAAGAACAATCAAGTCACCATCGAAAGCTATGAGAGTCATTTTGCTCGCTCTGTTCCTCTCAATAATTCAGCCGCTCAAGCCCTCAAAAAATACGTCGACGAAGGTCGCTACAATTCTTCCGCCAAAAATGTTTTTGTCACCAAATCCGGTCGTCGTCTTCTTGCCAGAAACATTCGTTCCCTTCTCAATCGCTTTTTCAATAAAGCCGACATTAAAGGTGTTAAAGTCAACGATCTTCGCAACACTTTCATTGTCTACCAACTCAAATCCGGCGTTCCTATCGATGTTGTTTCCCAAGTTGTAGGCCACAAACGTATCTCCACCACTGAAAAATATCTTGAACTCATCGATTCCAAAGAAGAATCCAAGGGTATCAAACTTAAAGAGCTCTAAATTCATTAAGCTCATGACCAAAAAACTTGAACAGCTTTTACTGACAGATCAAAGAAGTAAAATATTAAGACGTTTTCGAAGATCAATTTGTGATCAAATAGGCCCAATGACAACTCAGCAGATATGGGACTTTTTTGGAGACCCAGAGCTAAATAATCTCCGTGATCGTCTTCCTGTTCGTTCATCAGCCTTAGCAATAACAAATGAATTAGTTGATAACATTTCCACCAACCCTACACATCGAACCTCGGATATATTAATGAAAATGGCTCAAGATAAATTTTCTGAAGAAATCTACACCGGTTCACGTCAGGATTTATCCTACCTAGATAATCCTAAGACTAATTAGGTTCTATTTAATCACCCCTGCCCTTCGTCCAATCCAATTCACAAGTTCTACCGCCTCTTCTTCAGTCATATTTATATAAGCGCCTTTTTCTCCAAGACTTTCTTTATCCGGGGCAAAAAAGTACCTTCGCCTTTCTTCTATACCATCAATTTCAATCAAATTTCCTCTATTTTCAATATATTGAAAGTTAATTCCTGTCGCTGCTCCATTTTCATCTAAAAGTAGTTTAGGTAATTTTTCTCCTTCTTCTGCCTTAATTTTATAAATCCGTCTTGGTTCCCTAAATTCGTATTCTTCAACTATCAACCCATTATTGCTAAATTTCAAAGCTGATTTACGGATTATTCTCCGCGCCGCCTCTCCATCATATTCACTAAGCACTTTTTCATTCCTTCTATCCAAAATCTCACCAAGAAATACTCCTGCGTCAATAACTAAAGACATCACTCGTTCCTTCAGTCTTCCCATAATTTAATTATACTCTCAACTAACTGACTGAAAACTGACGTCTAATATCCTAAAATCTACAATCTCGCTCTCTTAGAAATTTCTGCTTCCACAATTGCCTTCGGTCGTCCGTATTTTAGCGCCGACAATCTCTTAATCATTTCCGCCATCTTTGGATTACCCGGCTTCTTCTTTTCTGTTGCTGCCACCTTTAGTGAGAATGGCGACTTTGGAATACCATTCACCATGGTTTTCATATAAATCTCTCCTGTGCCCAAATTTAGCAAATCATGCTCATTAAACTCTGGCTGGAACTGTCGCACCAAGAAATTCGCATCCGAAATACCCACTCTAAACGAAGCAATTGTACCCACGTTTCCAAACACAGCATTCTTCACCTCATCATCCATCTGGGAAATAAACTGATTGGCCACTGTCAAATTCAAATGATATTTTCTTGCCTCCGACATAATCACGGCAAAGTCCTGAGTTGCAAAATTCTGGAACTCGTCCACATACAAATAAAAATCTTTTCTCAATTCTTCCGGCATATCCTGCCTACTCATGGCTGCAATCAAAATCTTAGGAATCAATACCAGTCCCAAGAAGGCTGAATTTTCCTCTCCAATAGTACCCTTTGCCAAATTAATAATCAAAATTTTACCCTCATCCATCGCCTTTCTAAAATTAAAAGCCGAAGTTGATTGGCCAATAATATTTCTCATCATCGTGTTGGTAATAAATCGGCCAAATTTCGACACGATATAATCCAACACCTCAGATTTATGGAAGTCAGAAGTCTGAGCAATCTGATCTGTCCAATATCTTTTCACCATCGGATCCTTCACTTTAGGCAACAATGCCTGTACATAGGACTGATCCGTCAAACAACGCACAATCTCAATAAAAGTCGCCCCTGGCTCTTCCATTACCGTCAACATAATATTGCGGATAGCATGCTCAAACCTAGGTCCCACGATACCAGTTTTGTATGGATCGTACAGTTTGTACATCAAGTTGATAATCGATGATGTCACAAAATCCCTCTGGTCCTCACGGTCGCATTCCATCACATTAAATCCCATTGGCCTATCGGTCATCGACGGATCAAAATAAATCACATCTTCGGCTCTTTCCGGAGGAATTCTCTCCAAAATCGATTCAAAAGTATCGTGAGGATCAATAAAACACACTCCTTTTCCAGCTTTAATATCTTGCAGCGCCATATCTGCCAGCAGCCACGACTTACCCACACCAGTCTGTCCAATAATATAAAAATGTCTTTGTCTGTCAGTCTGTGTCATGCAAAACTTCTTTCCAATTCCGCGGTAGATATTATCCCCAATATATAGTCCTTCCTGAGGAGAGTCCACCGGTGCTGCTGCTTTCTTCGATTTCAACCAGTACACTGTTGGTGCTTCAATTGATTTATTTGGAAAATGAAAAATCGACGCAATTTCGTCCGTCGACATAATAGTTTTCCCTTTCCACCAATAAATCATTGGGTATTTATAAATAAAGTCGGTCATAAACCAGCTCCCAAATCTAATTTTTCTCCCCGATAATTTGTTCCATGGCGATTCAAACTGCCCCATCACTGCCTTTATATTCGACAAATTCAACTTCGCAATTTCCGACGATGGTGCCACCGACACAATTCGAATTATTGTCTCAAATCCAGCCTTGTTACATTTATTCTCAATTGCTTCCAATTGCCTGGCGTCAACCTTATACGAAGCTTTCTCGGGATTTGCCTCCGACTTTTTTGTGCTCGAAATAAATCCTTTTCCCGATTTTGCCCACACCCCATCTGTCGGACAAATCACCAACTGTACTGCCAAGGATTCGCCTGCCTGAAGCTTAGACATACTACTAAGCAATGCCGATAGGGGATCAGTCGACATCTCCTTATATGTTTTTATTGGATAAAATGGCGGCTTTTTCAATCCCATGGCTGCATACTCAACCTTACCTTCCTCAAAGAAAATATTTGGATCATCAACCTCATTCACTTCCGCCCCGGCATAAATACTATAAATCTGCTTTTCGGCCAAATCCTTATATTTTTTCGGACAGGAAATATAAAATTTTATATCTTCCGCCGTGCCCACAATTTCCAAAGAAAAACTAGGTTGAGCTTGTAGAGGTTGAAGAAATTTAAACCTCGCTCCTTTATACGAACTACTCAATGCTGCAATTATTTGCTCCATTGAATCAATTTTCACTTCATTCTCTCTTGGCACAGCCACATGCAAAGTCAGCATTTCCAAAGATCTATCCTCTCTATCCTTAAATCTATACCAAAGCACCAAGCCATAGCCCAAAAATCCCAGCAATGCCAGCACCAAAGTCAATGCTACCAGCATCATAAACAAGGACATAATTTGTTGAATTATAAAATCAGGATTCATTTTTGAATTGGACAACTACATTATCCTTCACCTTTATTTTAATTAATCTAAGTACCATTTCCGACAACCATCTTCCCGCATCGCCAACCTTTTTAGTAAAGCCATTTTTAAACTTTGTCTTTGTTGTTGGTAAAGTAACAACAGGATTGCTCGGAGCTGTCGGTTGCATCACGATTTGTCCTGTACTATCGTCCTTCACTACGTTTGTATTGCTATTCTGATGAGCCTTTTCCACTTCTCGCATCCATGTTTCCACGCCATGGGGCAAGGGATCTTCTTTTCTAGTATCAACAATATCAACTGCTCCACGATTTAATTCAGCCTCTGTACCGATTTTTAGAACTTCTTTTAACTCCGCCATATACTTGATTCAGTATAGCAACTTCAAAAAACTTTTTATATGCAAATTACCCTACTAAGGTATAATTCATTCAAATGTCATTCAGTCCCTCATCAAATTTTTCTGCTATTCGAAAAATCGACAACACCAGGCGAAAACTCCCAATTGTTTCCACTCTCATTATTGCCATACTTATTGTAATTTTAGTTTGGTTCTTCAGAGGTGGCTCTTTTCGGCTCTATGCTTCTTTGTTTTTTGGTCTCTATTTTCTAACCAAATCGTCTTGGCTTTCAATTATTCTTGTTTCTGTTGTTCAAAACATTGCCCTCCTTCCTCTCAATATCCTCTATGAGAAATACCATTCCCGCATTAAAGATTTTGAATCCGAAATTGAAGAAACCAAGACCGACGAACAGTCTTTACTTGTAAATCGAAAAGTCAGAGAAGGGGACACTTCAGTCCTTTTTTATCTTCTTAATTTTGTCATTATCTTTATTGCCTTCATCTCGGCCGGTCGTGTTTTTCTCCTCGAGTTCTACCACACCCCCATCGACCCCAAGTATCTTTATTCCTTTATTCCCTATCCCCAATATCCACTTCAGGGCGTAATTTTCCATTTTCCCCTCATCAAAGTTCTTTCCACCACTACTGTCTCTTGGAACACCATTGCCACAATTTGGCTTACTGTTTTGGCAATTTTAGTCATACTTCGTCTTTCTTGGAGAATTCTTAAACCTCTTTTGGCCACCAACGAAAGCATTCTCGGGGTTCGTATTAGTTTCAATCGTCTCCAATTATTTATTTCCGGATTTGCCGGCACTCTACTCATAGTCTCCACCTACATTCTCCGTCATATTCCTACTTCTGCCCAAATTTATATTTGGTCTGCCGATTTGTCCAAACAGAACACTGCTTTCAATGTTGTCACTGCCTTAGCTACTTTCTTAGCCACTGTCTACGCTGGCTTTCAACACAATCGCGAAACTAGCATCGAAGCCAAAAAACGAGGCATTTCCGAAACCGTCATTGCCAAACTTAATCGAGCCCATCTTCGACTTCGCTTTCGCAATGGAATTTTAGTCGGTCTTTTTGCTTTGTGGATCACTCGTCTCATGCCCTCATCCCACGATTTGTCGGTTCTTGCTTTCGAATTCATCTATGTCACCTTTCCCTACACATTCGGAAAAATAATCGCTCGATCCAAATCCACTTCCAATCAGGCTCCAGTCTCCGCATGATTTTCAACAGCAATTCGACTAACTAAATATGGCTGATTTATCCCATCAACAATTCGTCGACATGCTCAAGTCCTATCGTTCCCAAATCTGGCCTCTAATCGAATCAAATCTCCCCAGTATCGTAAACTTTGAATCCTATTGCCGTCTCAAAGATTCCTACACGTATCTTGCCGATTATCATCTCGAAATGTCCTCGGTTTACCCACAGCGTATGGGCAAATATTTCCGACCCTCCATGATCATGCTCATGGGCCAGGCTCTTGGTGCTACTCCAAAAAAACTTCTCAACACTGCTGCTGCCCAGCAACTTTCCGAAGAGTGGATTCTAATCCACGACGACATGGAAGACGACTCAGCCCAAAGACGCGGCGAAAATTCACTTCATCATCTTTATACCAAAGAATTAGCTGTCAACGCCGGCGACGCTCTCCATGTTCTCATGTGGACTATGCTCCAGCAAAATCGCTCCATTCTTGGCGATGAAGGTACTTTTCAAATCATGTCCGAATTTTCTCGTATGCTCAATCGTACCGTTCTTGGGCAGACTATCGAAATTAAGTGGACTCAGGAAAACAAAACCGATCTAAGCGACGACGACATTCTTCTCATTCTCGAAAGTAAGACCGGCTATTACACTGTTGCCGGTCCCATGCGCCTCGGCGCCATCATTGCCAGTACTACTCCCGACCAGCTCGAACATATTTACCAGTTTGGCAAACTCACCGGCTATCTTTTTCAAATCAAAGACGATCTTCTCGATCTTACTTCCGATTTTCAGGGACTCAAAAAACAAACTGGCAACGACATCTACGAAGGCAAGCGCACTATTATGTTGGCCCACCTATTCCGCGCCGTAAAAGGGGAGGACAAAGCCACTCTCGACAAAATTATGTCCCAAGATCGCTACAACAAAACTCCCTCTGACGTCACTTGGGTTATACAAAAAATGCAGCAATACGGCAGTTTCGGCCATGCCAACAAGCTTATGAATCAGTTTGCTACCCAAGCCCAAGATTATTTTTCCCAAAACATGGGTTTTATTAAGCCATCACCCTTCCGCGACTATCTTGAATATCTTCCTACCTTCCTTCTCCATCGCGACCACTAATTTGCATTATTATTCTATCTTCTGTCTTCCGGACACCTGACAAACTGACAAACTGCTAAACTATATTGTGTCCAAGTCTTTCCTCAAAGCTACCCTCCTTCAATTCACTGGCACTGTCGGTGCCGGAATTTTTTCCCTTCCCTACGCTCTATATTTTTCTAACTTCTACATTTCCGCTCTCTTTATGGTTGTTTTCGCCTTCCTTGTAATTCTCGTCAATCAGCACTATCTCCAAATTATTCTCTCCACCAAAGGCGACCATCAGCTCCCAGGCTACGCCCAAATTTATCTTGGTAAAAGGTTTAGAAATCTCGCTATTCTCAACATCTTTATCCTTGCTCTCGGCGCTCTTTCAGCCTACATCAAGCTTGCCGCCAGTTTTCTTTCAGCCCTCGTCCCTATCTCCAGCTTCGACGCTTCCATGATTTTTATGCTCGCCCTAGTTTTATTCTTTCTTGTCAACAATAATTTTTTTAATTTTCTCAAATTTATTCTTCCTTTCATCGTTCTTTTTATTAGCTTAGTCTTCTACTCCCTTACTTTCACTCTCCACCTTCCTACTCCTCAAGCTTCTCCGTTTAGTTTTATCTTTATTGGTCCTGTCCTTTTTTCTTTAGCTAGTTTTACCATTGTTCCCGAAGTTGAAGAAGTCCTTCGCTCCCAAAAAAATCCCAAACTAATTCGCCTTGCCTCAATGTCGGGTACTATTCTAGCTCTATTTCTCTATTTAGTTTTCTCTTCAGCCATCATTATTCTCTCCGGCTCGCATCTATCCACCGATTCCATCAGTGGCCTCAGTTCCGCCTCGCCTCTTCTTGCCTCCATTCTTTCTTTCGCTGGCTTTCTCATTGTCTTCATTGCCTCGCTCAATTTCACTTCAGTTCTCAAAGAAGTTTTCTATCGCGACCTTTCCCTCAATCAGGATTTATCTCGCTTCCTCGCTCTGCTCGTTCCTTTCTTCTGTCTCTTCTTTTCCAAGAATTCTTTCTTCGATCTTATTTCCATTACCGGCTCCATCACTGTTTTTATTTCCGTCCTCATTATTTCTCTTATTCGTCTCAAGCTTCCCGCCACCCCCAAAGATCGCATCTTAATTTATTTTCTCCTCTCAGTCTTCTTTTTTGGTTTGCTTTCAATTTTTATTTTCTAATTACTTTACAAAAAGCCCAAACCTAATAGACTAAATCAATGTTTCGCTCTCTTTTATTAAGTTCACCTATTGTCAAATTCGGTCGCCAGTATCGCATCCTGCTCGTTTTTTGTCTTTCAATTTTCTTTTGGCAAATTTTCGACGGCATCATTACTTATTTCACTCCCATCGTCATCATCCAACGAGGTTTTTCCACCACCTCCATGGGATTCATCATCGGCTCCTCCTCCATTTTTGGCGCCCTCCTCGATTTTATTCTTGCCAAAGTTCTCAAAGGCTCCAACTATCTACGCATACTTCTAATTGTTCTTGGTATTTCTTTTTTCTATCCTCTCACTCTTTGGTATTCCCAAAACATTTATCTCTATCTTCTGGCCATGTTCATCTGGGGCTTATATTGGGACTTATATCGTTTTGTTTCTTTCGACTTTGTCGCCCACAACTCCACTCCCGAGGATAATTATATGCATTTTAGTATTATCAATCTTTTTCGCTCCATTGCTCTGCTCCTGGCTCCACTAATTTCCGGCTTACTTGTTTCCGATTTGGTACAATTTAGCTCACTTCTTCTCCCTTCCATTTTTCTTGTAATCGCTGGCGCTTTCTACATTATCCTTGTCAGTATTCTCCCCGCCCAGCACCACCACTCTGTTTCCATCCATACTCACCGCCATTCTTTCAGCTGGCTTCACGAACTCAAGCTCATCAAATCAGCCTCCCGTCGCCTCATGCCTATTTTTCTTCTCAATATTATTCTTGTTATGTTCGATTCCACTTTTTGGACTATCGGCCCCTTGCTAGGCACCGCCTTTTCCGACATCAGCGACTATGGTGGTCTTTTCATGGCCGCTTACATGATCCCAGGACTTTTCAACACTTTCATTATCAGATTTTTAATTTCCAAATTTGGCAAAATTAATTCTGCCTTTTTCTGTTTTATTGTTTCCGGCATTTTTCTAATTCCACTTTCCCTTATCCGTCAACCTTTCTTAATTCTTCTTTTTGTCCTGCTTTCCTCCATTATCAACACTTCATCCTGGCCAGCCGTCTCTTCCATTTTCACCGACATCATCGAATCCAATCCTTCTCGCAAAAAAGAATACGAGTCTCTCAACGACCTTTCTGTTAATATTGGATTCATCCTTGGTCCTTCACTGGCTGGCCTTTTGGCCACTAGTTCCAATCTAATCCAAAGCATCAGCCTTGTCTCTTTTGTCGCCATCACTCTTGCTTCTCTTGTCTACATTTTCTACCGACCCCAGCTACATTCACCTGCCACCAATTAATTACCCATAGCTTGATAAAATAGGGTAGTGGACAATCAAGTCGAAGAAATCAAACACAAGCTCGATATCGTCAATGTTATCTCCAAATATCTGCCTCTCAAAAAGCGTGGTCGTCATTTTTTGGCCAACTGTCCTTTCCATGGCGAAAAAACTCCTTCCTTTATGGTTTCCCCCGAGCTTCAAATTTTTAAATGCTTCGGCTGTGGTAAAGCTGGCGACATCTATACTTTTATCCAAGAATACGAGAAAATAGATTTCCGCGAAGCCTTGGAAGAAATGGCCAAATTAGCCGGAGTCACTCTCACTCAATCAGCTCAGCTCTCCCAATCCGAATCTCACAAAAAAAAGCTCATCGAAATCAACAATGAAGTTGCCAAATTCTATCATTATGTTTTAACTTCCCATCCTCTTGGCAAGCAAGCCCTCGATTATGTTCTCAATCGTGGAATTTCTATGGAAACTATCAAATTATTCAAAATTGGCTATTCTCCTTCCCGCAACGATAGTTTGGTTCATCAACTCCAGAAAAAAGCTTTCGCCCCCAAAGATTTAATTTCTACTGGTACCTTTGGTCAAAGCAATTATGGCAATCGTCTCTACGATCGCTTCCAAGGCAGGTTAATTTTTCCTCTTTTCGATTATCGCGATCGTATTCTTGGCTTTTCCGGCCGCATCCTGCCCTTCACTGAAAATCAAAACTCAGCCAAATATATTAATTCACCCGAAACCGAAATTTACCACAAAGGTTTTATGGTCTATGGCCTCAATCTTGCCAAAGAATTCATCAAAAAAGAAGATTCAGTCCTCGTTGTCGAAGGCGAATTCGACATGATTTCTCCCTATCAATTAGGAGTCAAAAACATTGTCGCTCTCAAAGGCACTGCCTTTACTCAGGAGCAACTCCAATTGCTCAGTCGCTACACTCAAAATTTAGTCCTCGCTCTCGATTCCGACTTTGCCGGCAACAATGCCGCCAAGAAAAGTATTGAACTTGCCGAAAATCTTGGCATGGAAATTAAAGTTCTCACCCTTGGCAAAGATTTCAAAGATCCCGACGAAGCCGTCAAAGACGACCCCGATTATTTTAAAGATCGTCTCAATCATCTTGTTCCTATCTGGGATTATCTTATCCAGTCTTCGGTTGCCAACTATGGCACCGACACCATTGCTGGCAAAAAAAATATTATGTCCATGGTTCTGCCATTTTTGGCCAAAATCGAAAACGCCGTCATCCGCTCCGATTATCTTCGCGAACTTGCTGCTCAGCTTGGTACTACCGAGGATGCCCTCAAGCAAGAAGCCGCACGCTACCAATCGGGAGCCGTTCCTACTCCTCAAATCGATCAAACAAGCCGACTTTCCGAAAGTCTCAAGCAATGGAGTCAGTCCAATTCTGCCACTCAAAAACTGGAAGAGTCCGTTCTTACTCTTCTTTTTGGCACCCGCGATCCTCTGGCCGTATTTTCCAAACTAAAAGATCAACTAAATCAAATAACTCTACCCATGTATCAATCAATTTTAGAAGTCCTATCCTCCCAGTCTGAATTCGACCCCAAAACTTTCGCCGATCTCCTCCCTCCCGAGCTACAAACAATTTTTCAAAACATTTATCTCAACGCTATTTCTTTGGATATCACTTCCGAGCGCCGTGCCCAAGAACTCCACAAAAAACTCATCCAAATGGAAGAATCCCATCTCAAAAGTCAACTAAAGGAACTTTCCCAAAAAATTGCCCAAAACGAAGAAAATCAATCTATCGATTCCCTTGAAAAAGAATACAATCTCGTCCTCCAAAAACTTTCCAAGCTCCAGCATCTCCAAAAATAAATCCCTATTCTCTCCTTAACTATCTTGTGCTACAATATCATTTGACCTCAACGGACCTTCATTGGTCCTTTTAACAGTCAACCAAATAATGCCAAACACTCTCGATTTTTCCAAAATCAAAACCAGCTTATCCAATTTAGCCAAGAAACAACATTATCTCACCCACGACGACATTCTCGAAAAAATTCCCGATCCCGAAAAATATATCGACGAAATTGACAATCTCTATGACTATCTTTTTGAAAAAGGCATCGACGTCTTCGATCGTCTTGAAAGCAAAGAATCCCTCCTCAACGAAAAGAACAAACAATCTTCCATCGATCTAATTTCCATGCTTGGCACCAAAGGCACTGTCGACTCTGTTCGCATGTACCTCAAAGAAATCGGTAAAATCGACCTTCTTACCTTCGATGAAGAAGTTTATTTGGCTCAGGAAATTGAAAAAGGTTCCCAGTCAGCCCGCGACGGACTCATCTCTGCCAACCTTAGATTAGTCGTATCCATCGCTAAAAAATACATCGGTCGTGGACTTACTTTCCTCGATTTAGTTCAAGAAGGCAATCAGGGTCTTATGCGCGCTGTTGAAAAATTCGATTGGAAGAGGGGATTCAAGTTCTCCACTTATGCCACTTGGTGGATTCGCCAAGCTATTACTCGCGCCATTGCCGACCAGGCCAAGACAATCCGTATTCCCGTCCATATGGTTGAAACTATCAATAAAGTTTACAAAGCCACCCGTGCTCTCACCCAAAAACTCGGCCACGAACCATCAGTTGAGCAAATTGCCAAAGAGGTTGGCATCACCATCGACAAAGTAGAAGAAATCTACCGAATTTCTCAAGATACTACTTCCTTAGCCACTCCAGTCGGCGACGACGAAGATTCATTCTTGGGTGATTTTATCGAGGACACTACTCAGCTCTCTCCTTACGAAGAAACCAGTCGCGAACTTTTGCGCGAATCTATCGAAGAAGTTCTTTCCTCTCTCGACGAACGCGAAGCCAAAGTCTTGGCTCTCCGCTTCGGTCTTCTCGGTGAAACTCCAAAAACACTCGAAGAAGTCGGCAAAATATTCAATGTTACTCGTGAGCGTATTCGTCAAATCGAAGCCAAAGCCCTCCGAAAATTACGCCATCCTTCCCGCCGCAAGAAATTGCAGGATTATTTGGAATAAACTAGTTTCCTTTTCTGTCGTTTGCTTCCCTAATCTTATTCATCATTTCTTGGTAGTAGTTTGTAAGTTTCTGCCGAATCGACACTCTACTATCTAGTTTTGTCGCTGATGTTTGAATTTCCGCCTCTGTCACCAATTTTTCGTCAACGAACATCATTTTGCTACTACTATATCCATACATAAAACCAAAATGTAGTCGGGGTACGATGAAATTCATTTCATATAGCACCTTCATATAATCAAGAGCTTCTCTCAGGGTTTGTTTCACATCCTGATGTTCATGAACTCCCAACAATCCTGTCAGTCCTCGATTTGAATTACTCATTCTATTCAATCCGAAAACCATTTGAGTCACCGCCTGAAATGTATGGGCGATATCCCCGCTGTACTTTTCCTCAGCCTCTTTATCGCTAATAAAACAATAGTTATTTGTTTCATCTCTGTTCGTATAGACTCTGTCCAAAGTCGATGTTTTAATGTCCATCAGCGTAAATTTAATCTCTCCCTTCATTATTAGTTCCAATATTTCTCCATACTTATCCATATTTCTCTTCCATCTTTGAGCGTCAAGCATTTCAGTGTTAAAAATATCATCTTTGTATTCGCTCAATAACTTTTCAGCCCTACTACCTGGTTCTGCCGAAAATACCATTCCATCGCTTCTTGCTGCCGCCGAAGCCACTAGTCCTTGAATCATGCCATCCTTATCTTTTTGAGCAAAGTATTGATACGTTGACAATCCGATCAACACTTTCATGAGTCTTATTTCATACTTATCGTACTGTTTGCTCGGACCTTTTAGTGTTGCCAAATCGCTCTCTTCGCTAGATTTACCGTCTACAATTTCCATCATTTCCCTAATCGTAAGTAATTGTTTCTTGCCTCCTTTTTTGTCTCCAGCTTTGTTTTCTATATAAATTGTTACAATCCCATCACTTGCCAACAACATTGCCTTCACCATATTTCCAATATTGGTATACCCCGATGCTCTTACCATAGAATCTACTTTCTCTGCATTCTTCATTAAATACTCAATATCCATAAAGTTCTTCTGGAATCTAGTTTCGCTAAACAAAAAATGTACCCTATCTTTTGGCAACTTATCATAAATTTTATCAGCCAGCTCCCTGCTTCCTTCCAATAGTCTATCTACCACTATTCCCATAGGCTCCTTATAATCTGTTGTTTGTCCATTATTTGCCGCCACCAAATTCATTTCTTCAGCTATTGAAACAGCATGTTTCACCAACAAGTCTCTTGCTCTTGTCGATTCACCCCCTTTCTGACTATCACCATTTCCCTCGTTTTTTAGTCTCTGATTGGATTCAGTTATTCTATTTTGCAAGTAATTTATTGTTGTCCCATGCAAATCAGACCCCAAAACCATGTTAGCCGCCCTTAAGATATTACCTTTCCCTTCAGTCTTTTCAATCAACAAAGCTTCAGATTCCTTAATCACTGGTGGAATCCACACCTTAAGACTATCTACTTTAACTTCCATATCCTCATTATATCGGTAAATCTAGCTTTTGTAGATTCGTTTCTATTAAATTGTTTAATTATCTCCTCAAATTTTTTCATCGCCACCTCAGTCGAAAAATACTTCTTTCCCAGTTCAAAATTCTTTTCCACTATTCTTCTATATTCACTTTCCTCCATTAAGATATCTATCAACTCGCTTGCTGCTTTTTCCATCATTACTTTCGGAATTTTTTTCAAATTCTCGTATGGAGCCAATTTGTCCCCCAAGCTTACAATTTCAAATCCTTTGCCCCCAATATCACTCTTGAACACCGGGTACTCAAACATAGCCACCACTTTTTTGGCAAACACGGCTTCCAAAAATTGATTTCCAAATCCCTCAAACTCACTAGGGTAGGAGACTGCGTCGGCCATCGGGTACACCTCCTCCAATCCACCCACCACATCCGCCAACAAAATCATTTTCACCTTTTTCGATTTGGCATAATCAATCAACATTTCCAAATATTTTTCTTCCCGTTTTTCCGCATATCCAGCCAGTACAAGAACTACTTCGTTTACCCCCGCCAACTTTGTTTTGTACTTATCCAAATTCATTTCTGCCACCAAATCAATTGCCAGTTCAATATTTTTTCGCCTCACCACCCGAGTCGCTTGTAATACCATCAGGTCGTTTTCCTTCAACCCTCTTTCCCTCATCACCTCTTCCAATTCCTTTGGACTTTCCCATTCTTTTTGATCAAAATCAATATTATCGTAAATTACCGATGCTTCGATTCTTTTTCTCTCCCACAATTCTTTTTGCGCCAAAGAATTAATGCAGGCATGCGCTACCCATTTTCTTTTTATCGGCAAATATTCTTCCACCATCTTTTTAATAAATTCACAGCTCAATTCACCATAGCGATTACTTTCCCAATAAAAATCATGATGTATGGCAATTGTTCTTGTTCCGAATACATCCAAACAATTCGTCAGGGCCACTGCTGCCGCCACATTTTCACCTACCGAAAAAATATTGCTCACAATCAACAAATCTGGCTGATAAGTCCCAAACACTGCCATCAATCCCTTTTCAATTTCCTCAACTTTTTTATAAAACCTTTCTTTAAATTTTTCCTCCTCAACTTTATTTAATTTCGGCCCCAATGAAGTTTTTCGAATCCAAGCACTTTCCTCATCCAACTCGTGTTCCAGTCCCTGGATTACAAAATCAGCCCCCACGTTCACCACTCCCGAACCGGTCCTAACCTCGGCACCTTTCCTTTCCATCGCTTTCTTCCAATTAATTATTTCCAACGACACCCCATCAGTTCTTCCCACCCGAAAATGCAGCATCAACACTTTCTTGCCCATAAAGATACTATTTTTGTAGTTATCCACTGGCACAAGCATATAACAAGTCTCCATCCTGGTCAAATTGCCGTTTTCCCTTTCCAAGGTATTTTCTGTCCCCAAACTCAATGTTATAATAACAACCAGTCCTTAGTACATTATAAAATTTACATTCCCCTGTAGCCCTGCCCGCCGTGGTGGGTCAGTCGGCAATCAGTGGAAAACAATCCCCTGTAGCTCAGTCGGTAGAGCGCTCGCCTGTTAAGCGATCGGTCCGTGGTTCGAGTCCACGCGGGGGAGCCAAATTTGCCGAATAATTAATTTGTTTTATTTATGGAAAGAAGAGACGACTCAACTTGTGTCGCTTGTGGTCATGAAAATAATTTATCCTTTTTGTGGGATAAACTAAAAAATTGGAAATATTTCCTACTAAGAAAACATGTATTAAATACTATCAGATCACAGGTTTTACAAAGAACAAAAGATAATCCATTTCCAGATAATTTAGAGTATAAGATCGGAGTATTCAGAGAAATGATAGAGCCGCAAGCACGTGAAGCAGTATTGAGTATTATAAAAAAAGGTTATTATACTACTTCTTCCGGTTTTGATGATTGGAATCCAAATTATCAAGAATTGCAGGGTCCATTTACAATAAGCGACGAAGTTGAAAAAGCAATCTTAGCTAAAGGTATTGAAGTAATTCATCCTGACCAAAACTGGACATGGATCTTATGGAAAACAAACACTCTTGATCTAAATGTAATCAAAAATCAGTGGTATGAGTTGGATCAGCTTTTTCCAAAGAATAACAATAATAATATTTTTGTCGTATCTCCATCAGCAGAAGAATTTAGAAATAAATATCCACAAAAAATAAATACAAAATGATTTCCATATTTTTCCCCGAAAAAACTTTATTAAAAATGTTAAAAGTTGGTATCACTGAAGCAGATGTTTACGATGTTTTCAATAAAGGAGAGCACGGGGTTACTCCAAACTCAAAAGTAGCTATTAGAAAATATAATGGTTATGAAATTGGCTGTTTCTATGCAAATACAAATAAAGTTAGCTTCGATTATATAATAATCTCTGTTTGGAAAAGCGAACGAAGATAGATTCTGTCTGCTAAGTAAAGTGATACAATTCACATAAATGAATAAATGGATAAAATATGTGTTCATCATTCTTTTCTTCGTATTTACTCCCATTAACACAGATGCAAAATCTGGCTGTTGTTCTGGACACGGTGGTGTAAATTGTTCTGTTGGACCTCAATCGAACGGTCACGTCATATGTAACGATGGTTGGACAGGTTCATCTTGTCTTTATTCAGAAATGGTCATGTGCGGTGGTTCATCTACCTCTTCAACTACAAATATTAATACAGTCCAGGTCAATCCACCTACTAGTACTCCCATACCACCAACGAAAACTCCTATACAAATTCCGACCCCGATACTACAAGTAACGGGGGATTCTGATTCAAATCCTAGTCAATCATCTAGTAACGGATTTGTTGGTGGACTATTTACAGCGGGACTTATTTATGGTGCTTACAGATTGAATAAGAAACATCAAATCACAACAAGTAAGTCTTAGATTCCACCCAAATCAAACTCCATAACTTTTTGTACAGTAATAATATCTAAATATATAAATTGCATTTATCTCAGTATTGTATAATTGGCACATGCTAAATAGAAAAGACCATTGTACGGAGAATACTACAAAAACTAAAACCATATCTCAAGAAATAACACCTAGGGCAAGTAAACTTCAAAGCTCAACCAACACACAAGGCGATCAGATGCACGAAAGAATAGTCATACGAGAACAAACTTTATATGCAAATCCTTGGAATTCTGACTCGATAAATTGGTCACTTTTCTTTAGAGGATAAGGTAATTTGTTGTTAGAAGTAAGTTTGATCAAATTAAGATCAATGCTCGGTAAAAACAACGGATTGTACCTATTCTACCCAGTTATATTTATCAACACGTTTTTACCCTTCAATTCATCTGTGTGTGTCTCAGCATATTTTAAGAACCCTGCCAATGCAGTAGCCCCATCCGGGGTTGCTGCAACGCCTTCGTTGTTGTTTAAATGTTTTTGAGCTGACTTAATTTCATTTTCGCTTACGCTTATAAAAGAACCTTTTGTTTCAGTCACAACCTTATATAGACTAGGGTAACAAACAGTAGGATTACCAGTTAGTATTGCTTTTGCAATACCTGTCGGATTCTCAACTATATGTTCTGGTAGTATTGTTTTTTCGCCTGCCAAGAAAGCCTTTACCATTGGGTTGCATGAATCTTGTTGCACACACATTAATGATGGTATTTTGTCTATTAACGAAGCTTTCATCATTTTAGTAGTCATTTCATATACTCCCAACGCTCCCATACCGCTACTGCACGCTTGAAAATAATAATCAAAGTTTAATTTTGATTGTTCCCAAGCTTCAAGAAAAGCCATAGCCAAACCTGCTCGTTTTGCCACACTGAAATATCCTCCATCATGATAAAGATTGTTATCATTCGTAAACTTTAAAGCCTCTTCTTGGGCAGAATCATACTTTGAATCCACCAAATGCATAATGATGTTTGGTGAATCCATATACCTATGTCTCGGCAAGAAATCCTTTGCAATAAAGCAATGCATTTGAATGCCTTTATGTTTATTTAAAAGAAAAGCCAATGCACTAGCTACATTACCTGTACTACTAACGACAAATGATTTGACACCTAATTCATTCATTTGACTCAGTGCCACTATTGCCATTTTATCTTTACATGAATTTGTGTAGTTCTTAGTTTCATCTTTTAACATTACTTTGCCAGCCAAAGATTTCGCTTCAAGTTCTAAAGACTCAACTAGTGGCGAAGGTTCGTTGCCACTACCTACAAGTTTTTCCGAATCTTGGAGAGGCAAAAAATCCCAGTACTTTTCTACATCATATTTACCATCTCTGATTCGGTAACTGTCATCCTTTCGTTTGTATGTAATAACCCCTCCACACTTAGGACATCTTTTAGCATGTTCATTTCCGTTTGAAAAAGAACAATCCATACAATAATAAACAATCGGAACTTTACTCATTAGTTATTTTTCTCCATTTAATGTTTAATTTTAATATCATAGTTATTCTTCATTCTCCTGCATTTTGTAACGATCAAAATCATTGCCCTCCACTATCCTCCTATCATCTTCTCTTCCAGAATCAGGTATGTGAAGGTGAAAGAGAGTTAATCCTTCTGAGTTAGCAATGAATCTCATTGTTGTTCCTGCCTCAATAAACAACACGTCTCCTTTATTTACCTTTTGTTCTTGACCATTCAAATAAGCAATTCCACCACCTTCGATAATATAGGTAATTTGATCAGTGTTGTCATGAATTGCTACTGGACTATTATCTTCCTTCGTCAATGTATGATAATATCTTTTCCCTTGTGGGTGCTTCTGCACTAAATTATAAGAATGCTGTAGAAACTTCTTCAACTCATCCAATTCAGTCATATTTATATCTCTTGTTTCCTAAATATTAAAATAACGGAGCTCCTTTAAGTGAGGGAGGAATTTCATCTTTATCAGTACACAACTCAAGCACTGCCGTTTTTCTCTTTTCTAGTATTTTTTTCATTGCCATTTGGAATTCCTCTATTGACTCTGCTTTATAAGTGTCCAATCCAAAGGCTTTACCATATAAACTAAAATCTATATTTCCAAGATCAGTACCAATATAGGCTTTCTGTTCCATTTGTCCGACTCTAACACGTCCCAAAGAAGAGTTGTTTATTACCAAAAAAAGTACTGGAAGATCATAATGTTTAGCCATGTACATCACATTGCCGTTCATCAACATGCTTCCGTCACCAGTCACAGCGATAAAAAACTTATCCTTCCACGCAACAGCCATTCCCGATGCTGAACATGAACTGCTTCCCATTGCTCGAATTCCGACATCTAAAAACATCCCGCCAGGTTGTTTTGGTTCATACATTACACCAACATCAAGTAAGTGATTTCCTGCCTCAGCTGAAATTACACACGACTCATCGCATAAATCATTCAATTCAAAAATTGCGCGAGCCATTATATCCTTACTTTCAATCTTGTCTAATATATATTTGCGCTGTTCTTGACGTACAGATTTGAGGTCACAATTCTGCCTAATCTTAGAATCATCCATATTATCTAACCACGTATCGACCATTGAGGCCATATTGTCAGTTTGAATCCAATTACCTTTTGGAAATCGAAACATTACATCTTTATATTCGATTGAATACAAATAAGTTTCTGAGTGTTCAAATAGATGAAGACATGATTCGGAAATATTTCTTCTCCCCATCGATGATCCAAAGACTAAAATCTGTTCCGGAGCATAATCTACGAGGTATTTATCCAAAATCGGGTTGTATCCATAGCCTAACTTTCCCAAATAGTTTGGATGCTCTCCCCATATGCAGGAATAACCCTTTGAAGTTGCCAATACAGGTGCACCAATCTTTTTAGCCAGTTCGTAAACTTGTTTAGTCGCTCCTGCCTGCCAGCATCCCCATCCGACGATAATAAGTGGTTTTGTAATATTTGGTAATTCTGGAACAGTACTTTTATCTAAGGTCTCTTTTATTGTGTTTGGTTCTATTTCACTTGTTGGTAACTCCATGGATTGAATATCTACAGGAATAGTTACATGTACACAGCCTGATCTTCCAGACATAGCTTTTTCACAAGCCTCAGAAAACATTTCAGCTGCTTTGGAAATATCATAAATTTCAATCTGTTCTTTTGTTATCGGAGCCAAAAAATCCACTGAATTAAAAGATCGATTGATGCTACTTTCTTCTTGCAACAAACCCCGACCCTTTAAAGGTTGTGGAACTTGTCCAGAAATATACAACATCGGAACAGAGTCCATATTTGCCGATGCTACACCACTTGCACAGTTTGTAACTCCAGGACTTCCAATGGTTACGACTGCCACTAGTTCACCTGAAGCTTTTGAGTACCCAGTAGCTGCATAAGAAGCTTCTTGCTCGTGTGAACACAATATGATCTCCAAATCATTCAAATTCTGCCAAATAGGTTTAACTTGCGATCCGGGTACTCCAAAAACTTTGCGACATCCGTAAGACTTTAATGTGTAGTTAATATATTCGTAAAATTTCATAATGGTAAAAGCTTGTTAACAATATAACATAAAATAAAGTAATTTAAACAACAATTTCAGAGGGAAGGTAGTTCTAAATAATTTGTGGTACAATCCCTTAAATTATGTCAAGAGGAATGATTGAAAAAAAACTTATAAAAATTGATGCTGCGTTAAGAAAATCCGCACTAACACTGATCTATAGTCAACCACTAACAGACCCGAGTGTATTCACTGATGTTGGTCAAACACCAGAAGCTTTAATGGTCGAACTAGGTAAGTTAACGGTGAGGATAGATCAAGCTGTTGAAACTGGTAGCGAAGCAAATAGCTACGATATTTATCGACAGAAACTTAAATAATTAATAGGTTTGTTGGGTCTAGGTGTTGGTAATATCTATACTATCGACTCAAAGCATCATAAGTTAAAGTTTTTTTACTAAACAGAATATGACCTGATTTCATTGATAGCGTGGACTCTATACATCCCAGTCAAAATATATTTATCTTAACCTGTTGTAAAATAAGCAATGGAAAAAGCAATCTCGTCTGGTGGAATTGTAGTAAAAAACGGCAAAATCCTTTTTACCAAACTTACCCATGTCGGTAAAATAACCTTTCCCAAAGGCCATATCGAAGCAGGGGAGACGCCAAAAGAAGCAGCATTAAGAGAATTCACCGAAGAAACAGGATTTAGGGATATTAAAATAATCAAAAAACTCGGTATTGTCACAAAACCATCAATAGAAAGAGATGGTACTAGGATTACCAAAGATATTCACCTCTACCTCATGAAAATTACCGGCAATTCTAAATCAGAACCAGAAGAAGAAATAGTCTGGTTAACCATCGAGGAAGCCATACCACTAATGGTTCCTCAAGAAGTTGCCTTTCTGGAAACAATAAAAAACGAGCTGATCTAACAATTGATAATCTGTTTAATTTATACATTAGTGACATAAGCAAAGAGATCGGTCAAAAATCACTTCAGTTCAAGTACAAAAACCTATAATATTGAATATATTAAGAATTAATTGTAACATAGGCAATGACTGAAGAAAGAAAACCGATTACCTTGTTAATTCAACCGGAAAGAGTCAACTTTATCTTTGCTAGCTATGCAGAAGGTACTGAGGGGATGGTCTTAGCCTCGGAGCTTTTTCGGTACATTGAAGGTACTGATCTAGAAGGTAGTGTCAGATTTTCATTCGATAATGGAGGAGACAACCCATTAATGAGCGTTACTGGACCTGCTCCGTTAATGAGTAAATTTGTTGATGTACTTGCCGGCATTGGAACAAGGTTTGTATTAGACCCTTCTACTGATGACATTGTTGCAAGGAAATTTAAAAAGTCGACCGGATCTCAAGATCAACCTTATCTCACGGACTAGTAAATCGATTCTTAATATAATACAAGTTTTGTAGTTCACAGGGATTGTCCTAAAATTACTCCACTCCCATCTCATCCCGCAAAGCCTTTACATCCGGAATTTCAATATATCCTTTTTTCTCTACTATCAACTTCTTCAAACAAATTTTCTTTAAAGTCTTGCTCAAATACTCCCTTGAAATACAAACCATATTAGCCAGCTGTTCTTGGTTTAAGTCTACGCGCAAACTGCATCCGTTCTCGTGCATATCTCCATGAAATTCAGCCAAAAATAATATCTCGGCAATTATTCTTGTGTACACATCCCTCTCTCCTACAATTAGCGCCTGTGAAAGTAGGTACACGTTATTTCGAGAAACTTGATGCATATATGCCTTGAATGCATCTTGTTTACTCTCAATTAATTGTTGAAATTGTTTGCAACTCAAACGATATACTACGCAATTTGTTAGCGACTGAGCTGAAATACTTATCGATGGTTGAGAAATTACACTTCCAATTTTTCCAAAAATTGTTCCCTCCTCTCCAATCGCAATTATTTGTTCCGATCCATCGCTTTTATTTGCATACAAAAATGCCTGTCCGGACTCAAGATAATAAATTCCTTGTGCCTCATCTTCCGGACGAAAAAATTGTTGGCCCTTTTTGTATGAAATTCTAATACCATCATTGCGAAAATAGGGGACTATTGGCTTTGTTAAATCTTTTATATTTATCATAATTTAAACTGTGAACCAGTTCACAATTTTTATTGTATCAAGTTCGTAGATAAATTCTATTGCTGTTTATACGATAAACATGTATATGAAGAAATTTTTACTCATACCTTTTCTATTTGTTTGTTTTATATTTACTCTAAAACCTGCTTTTGCCGCTACCGTCCATATTACTACTTGTGATCAACTTCAAAGTATTGCCGATAGTAGTACCGATTCCTATATTTTAGATAACAATATTAATTGTTCCTCAATTGCCAATTTTGCCCCAATAACTAGTTTTATAGGAACATTTGACGGTCAAAATAATACAATTGACAATCTTACAATCAATCGACCAGACGATAGTTCTATTGGTCTTTTTTCAAACACCGACCTTGGTGCTACTATCGCAAATTTAAATATAACCAACGCTAGTATTACTGGTTTTTATAGTACAGGTTGTTTGGTTGGATTCAACACTCAACTAACCGTTTCCGACTCATTTACCACCATCCAAACCGAATTGGGTGATTATCTAGGTTTATCAGGCAACACTCTCAATATTTCCACAAATAATTTTGATGCCACTACTCTTGGGGCCAATTATTTCAAAAACAATAGTACTGTCGATCCTCTCAATACTTGGGATTTTACTGATATCTGGAAAACCACCACCAACTATCCAATCTTTGTCTGGCAGACAGATTCTACTCCAACTTCCACTCCTACCCCCACATCAGCTCCAAGCTCTGCTCCTCAGGCATCAAACTCTCACTCTCCATCCGGTTGGTCAGCTCCTTCTTGTACCGACTCTGCTCCAGTTCTGGTCTCCGACTTATTCCAAATTAATACCACCTCCACTTCTGCCAAATTATTCTTCACCCCGATAGATACTAATCAATTTTATGTTTCTTTTTCCACCAATCCCAATTCTGAAATGTACGGCGAACAAGTCTCTCTTCTTCGTGAAGGTGTCCAATCCCACACTATCTATTATCTAAATCCCAACACTACTTACTACATTAAAGTCCGTGGTCAGAATGGTTGTATGCCAGGAAATTGGAGCAATACCATGAAATTCAAAACTAATTCTCAAACTTACTACAAAAATTACTCACCAATAAGCAATTTAATATCAAATTTAACTACTAAGTCTTCAACAAAATTTGCTTCCGTTTCACCGACCACTACTCCAACAACTAATCCTGTTGTTTCTCAAGCACCCAAAGCAACTGAAGCACCAAAAACTCCTCAGGAAACCAAGCCAACCAATTCTCAGCCCCAAAAACATTGCCTCCTCTGGTGGTGCTGGTAAGTACTATTCAAATACCCAAATCCAAAAAACCTTATTAAGGTAAAACTGTGTTTATTCCAACCTCAAACAGAGCTCACTCTTCTAATTATTTTCGCTATACTCGATTCCCCACTTTTTATAAAAATCTTCAACTTGCATTAAGCATTCCTTACTACAAGGAGAACTGCCGACATCGTACGTCTTTTGACACTCTTCAATACAAGTAGTAACTTGCTGGTCCATTTTGTACCTTTCAGTAAACATCACTAGGTTTCTTCCCCAGGCAATATAAAACAAAGCTAGTATCAGGCTTACTATGATTTTTACTTTCTTGTTCCACTGACTAAACAACCACATTACCACGATGCCGATTGGATTGAGTAATACCAATAATATAACTGTAATTATCGTCCTCCAAATACCAGTTTTCTTTTTCATTATTTTTAATTGTTAATAATTATGGAATTCAATATCTTTGTCATTTCCACTACCTTTGAATCATTGGGGTTGATGTACATCAATACTTCAACAGGAGTATTTTTTACCAAAGCCATAAAAGCAACATATTCACCTTTCCTATCATTAGTAGGACCTATGTTTGTATTCACTTCAACCCATGCATTGTCCAGTGGGGCTGGTCCAGCTAAGTCAATCGATCGATCAGCAAACCTTTTATTTAATACTTTCATTTTTCTCGGTGTGTTGTCGGGTAGTAGACTTGGCTTTGTATATACACTATCGAGCCACTCATTAATATCTTTATAAGTAGTAGAATCTCCTCCATTACTTCTATTGAAGAATACTAGGTAGCTTGAACTCTCTTTGCTTGGATCCAGCTCAACAGCAGTATCTTCCTGAACTATCTCAAATGGCTTTTCTCCACTCGTCACTTGGGTGTCTGACTCCCTCACTTTCCAACCAAATGGCAGTCTAACATTATCAATTCCCATCTTCCCAATAACTTTATCGCTCATACAGAAATCTTTACTTGGTAGTCGTGTGAAATCATTCACCCCTTTATTTGCCAACTTTGCACTCAAATACCACGGAGTTCTAATTATTCCTCCCAGTCCACCACCACTTTCCAACAATCTTCCATATTTGTCATACAATCTATACCCTCCATCAAATACAAAACCTTTATTGCTCACCATTACAAAATCATTTCCATAATAATATAAGTCCATTTCTGAGCATTCCGATTTCAGTTTTTGCAACCGATACTCTGCAAACACATACTTATGAACTAAACTTGCCACAATCAGAACCCCTACTCCATATAGTAACCACATTTTCTTACTCGTTTGTTTCTGTACACTCTTTTTCATAATCTAATTATTTACTAAATTGTCAAAAACTACAATATTATATTAGAATTACTTTTCATATTTCAGTTAATTGTTGATAATATTAATCATGTGGATAGTCACATACTATGCCC
>QKGR01000008.1 GCA_003250375.1 Candidatus Shapirobacteria bacterium
TGGGAGATAGTGTGGTTTGAGTATTAAAAAGAATATTAATAATAGATTATAGATGAGAAAAGCACTGGGAATAAGATAACCAATTTTTAGACTGGTTTTGGGAAAAATGCGAGCAAAGTGACCACGATGGAGAGCATAGCGAGTAATTTGTTGAAGATGGGGAATAAGAACGGCACGACGATGATGATAAACAAAGACGTCGGGATGGTAGAGGATTCTTTGCTTGAGTCGATGGGTAATGTCCAAGCAAAGAATGGTGTCTTCGCCAGGCCAAAAATTGGTATTAAAGCCTGAGACTTTTTGAAAAAAGGATTTTTTTATGATTAAGTTGACTGAAGGATAGTCGTCGACGAAGCGTTTTGGAGAAATTGAATTTCGATAGACACCGGCTCCCCCACTACCAATATGGCTTTGCCAAACTAGTCCTGATACTTGTTGAAAGAGATCGTCTTCTTTTGGGGTGAGGCATGGTCCACAAATTCCTGCTAGATTGGGGGAATCTGATAGTTGTTGGTGAGCATTCTTGAGCCAATTTTGATCGGGATAGGAATCGTCGTCCAAAAAAGCAAGGTATTTCCCTTTGGATTTTGAGGCTGCTAAATTTCTTTTGAAAGCAGGTGCTATTTGGGTGGGGTCGCTTTGGTCGATGTCCTGGTCGGTGATGATTATTAGTTCATAGTCAGTGAAGCTTTGTTTTTTGAGATGAGCTACGGTTTGCTTGAGATAGTCGGTTTGGCCACGGACTGCAATAATGACAGAAAAGAAAGGGGATGTCATAGGCCGGTGTTGATTCTCATTGATAATTCGGGGTCGTAGATGAAGTTGCGGTGGTTTTTGTCGTCGTAATAATGGAGAATGCGGAGTCGATAGAAAACAGCTAGTGCATCGATAAGAGATTTGTAGATTATTTTGAGTCCGGAGGCGTGGGTGAGACTTTTGAAATCGTAGTTAAGCTTAATGGGAGCCTCAAAAATTTTGGTGAAACCAAGATGGTTGGCGACTGCAAGCATTTCCAAATCGAAGGCATAACGTTTGACAAGTAAACGAGGGAGAACTTTCTTGAGAACATTTTTTCTGAAAATTTTGAGGCCAGCTTGGGTGTCGTTGACATTGATGCCAAGCAAAACTTTGGAAAATATTTTGGCCATGAAACTGATAATTTTTCTGTCGAAAGGATATTTGACTTGGGAGGCGGGATGGCGTTTGGAGGCAACAATAATATCGGCGTTGTACCACTCTAAATGTTCGATGATTAGGGAGATTCCATTGGGATCGATTTCCATGCCGGAATCGATGAAGGCGATGTAATCGCCTCGAGTGCGGGCCATACCATAGCGAACCGCATAGCCTTTGCCGCGGTTGTTGGGATAGCCATAAATTTTCATTTTGGATAATTTTAATTCTTTGGCTTTTTGGTATGAGGAATCGATGTTGGTGCCGTCGACGACAACAATAATTTCAAAATCATAACGAATTTGGAGAAGAGTTTGATAGATATTGAAAAGATCGGATTTGATGGTGCTAGATTGTTTGTAGACAGGGATGATGACCGATAAGAAATGGTTAGTGTTCTTTTTCATTGATGAGAGCTAGTTCGTAGACTGCCAATGTTTGAATGGCAGTATATTTCCAATTAAATATTTTAGATCTTAAGAGACCTTTTTTGATTGTTTGAAGACGAAGATCCTTGTCGTCGAGTTTGGAGATTGCTTGTTTGAGAGAATTAATTGAATTTGGATCGAACATGATTCCCGAGAAATCCATAATTTCGGCTAGAGCTCCGGTATTGCTGTAAATTACGGGACAGGCGGATTGCATGGCCTCGAGCATGGGTATACCAAAGCCTTCGGCAAAGGAAGGCTGACAATAGGCATGAGCTAAATTGTAGATGTAGGGAAGATCTTCATCGGGAACAAAGCCAGTAAGTATGAGCGATTTGTTGGCAGCGCCTCCAAGTTGCTGGTATTTTTGTTGGACCCAATGAATATCCTCGGTCCAAGGATGGATTGGAGCGGGCTTGCTAATTGAGGATCCAACGATAACTAAGGGAATATTTAATTCGATGCAGGCTTTTACTAAAGTGGGAACATTTTTGTTCCAATTAGCATCTCCAACAAAAAGAATAAATTTGTCGGGGAGATTGTATTTTTTCTGAATTTTTTGGAGTTGTGAGGAGTTGTTTTTGGGTGAAAAAGATGAGCTGGCTCCAAGATAAGTGGGATAGATTTGATCTTGGGGATATTTGATGAGATCGGAAATAGAATTTTTGGAATAATGAGAAACAGTAATGATATATGAAGCTTTTTTGAGATTATTTTTTTGAATTAGCCATTTGATATTGCCTTTGATGCCGACAGGAAAATGAGATTTGAATTCGATAGGAATAAGGTCGTGGCAAGTGACGATAAAAGGAATGATGTGTTTTGATGGCAAGGTAAGTTTGAATGGGTCGAAGTAGGGATAGTGAATTAAATCGTATGAATCGCGGGAATAATTCTTGGGATCGGTAATAAGATCGATTTTATAGTTTTTGTATTTTGGATTTGTTTTGATTTCGCTTTGAAGATACTGAGTTAAATTATTAGTGTACTCCCCTACTCCACGAACTGAATTGCCGTCGGAGAGAGGTGATACATCGATGGCGATGTGGTAGATTTTTGAATCTTTCTTATCTTCTGGCATTATTTGATTAAACATTTAGAAATTGATCTTTTTTAGTATGCTTAGTTTCCCATAATTTAATGTAGGCAATAGGAAAACGGAGCGAAGAAAATAGGGAGAATACAAAACCGGGAAAGGCGTCAACATAGCCTCGATGACGAAAATAGGTGGAGAGAAACCAAAATAACGGTTTGATGACGAAATATGAGAAGGCAGATGAGGAATTGAGGGGGGTTTGTTGCTCATGAAGTTGGGTAGCTAGTAGTGAAGTGTAGCGATTGGATCGAAGAAGATAGCGAGAGAAAGTTGGGTCGGCGTAGTGGAGTAAATCTTGATTGAGAGTGCCGACAGCTCCGTCGACTTGGGCTTGTTCGTGGACATCTTTACAAGGAAGCTTGGCTTTGCCATTTTTGTAAAATCGAATGGTAGGATCGGGGTAAACACCGCCTTTGGTAAGAAAACGACCCAAGAAATAATTTTTTCGAGGAATCCAATAGCCATTAAATTGTGATGAGTCCGGATCTTTGGAAGAAATAGTAAGTAGTTCTTTTTTGAGAGGAGCTGATACGAGCTCGTCGGCATCGAGTTGGAGAATCCAATTCGAGGTGCAGGCTTCGATAGCCATTTGTTTGTTGATATGAAAAATAGGTTTGTTGGTTGTCGAGATAAGTTTTACTTTTTTGTATTGTTTGACAATTTCCGGAGTACCATCGCTTGATTGGCCGTCGACTATGATGATTTCATCGGCCCAATCTTTAACAGAATCGAGACAGGCTTTAATATTGTCTTTTTCGTTGAATGTAGCGATAGCGATGGATATATTGGATTTTGGTGATTTCATTATTTTTGGTAAAGAGTAAATGCAGGTTGCTGAT
Organism: Candidatus Shapirobacteria bacterium; assembly: GCA_003250375.1. Taxonomy (GTDB): domain Bacteria; phylum Patescibacteriota; class Microgenomatia; order UBA12405; family UBA12405; genus SZUA-533. The sequence goes on from QKGR01000008.1 coordinate 3,537, forward strand.
TGGGAAAATTGATAGTGGTAATAGGGTCTGCGGGAACATCCTCGTCTGAGGCTAGTACGAGAGAGTTTTCTGGAATATCTGCCCAATTAATTTTAACAAATTGATATTTGCCGTAATTGGTGACAGTAGAAAAACCAAACTGATCGGGAGGAGTGAGTTTGATTTCAGATTGAATGAGTTTGGGATCGTATTTGGAGAAAAATAAGAAAAGAATATAGGGCTGGTCGTACTTGTTGGTGACGTAAATGTGATCGTAGAGATCATATTTTGATTGAGTATAGCTGACGGCTTGGTCGAAGCCGTATTCCCAGGCAAAAGGATAGCGCTTGGGATAGTGAACAAAATAGGCATCAAGATAGTAAGCAAATGAATAGGTGTAAAAACAGGAGAGAAGTAAAATGAAGGAAATGGCAGGAAAATTATTCTTAAAAGATTGGGAAAGTAAAATGTAAGATTGGTAGATACCTAAACTAACTAAAATTGACAAGGGAATAACCGTGGGCAGAGCTCGAAGTGCAGAGGGAGATTGAAAAGTTAGTGAAGAGGCGATGGGAGCAATAAATAGCCAAGAAAAAATGAATAATTTATGGCTGCTTTGAAAAATGTTGCTTTTGAGTAAAAAGAATAGGCCCAAGAGGAGGAAAGGAAGCTCTATAAGATAGAATTGACCCATTTCGGGGACTTTGGAACGAGGTACTTCGTCGCCGTTGATAAATAGAAAATTGAGGTCGAAGTGAGAAAGATAATTATCTGCCCAGTTGATGGCATATAATAGTCGCTTGTTGTGCATGACACGGTTGACAAGCTTGGTGTTCATGTGATGGTTGAGAAGTTCGTTGGCTCTCCATATGGGACCCTGGTCGGCGCTAATTCCGACTCCACTGAAACGTGAGCTACCACCGCTGGTTAGAAAGGAAAAGGCAACTGGAAGACAGATTAAAATTCCAATTATTACGGGTAATATTAATTTAGAGAATTTAGAAAAAAGTTTAGTGCTATGAATTAGAAGCAGGCTAAGAACGAGAAGGGGGGCAACTAAGCGAGCAGAATGATAAATGTATAAAGAAGCAACGAAAGAAATTACGGAAAGATAGATGTGAAAATTTTTGTTCTTAATTAAATATGAGTAAAAGGCATATACAGCAAAGACGATAAAGAAAAGGGCCGCTGAAGATTCCCAGGCTCCACGACTAAAATGAATATGCCAAGGATTGATGGCTAGAACTAAGGCTGTTAGAAGAGCCAAAGATGATTTGTTGGACAGAAGAAGTATTAGTTTGTATAAAAATAAAATTGTTAGGACAGAGAGAATTAGATTTGGAAGTCGGACAGCAAGCGGAGTGAGACCAAGAATCTTGATAAAAGGGAGGGCTAAGTAGACATAACCCCCAGGTTTGTAGTCGCCAAAAGATTTGAAATGGAGAGGCCAGGGATTGCCATGCTCGTCTCTACCGGTTTGAATAAGTGAATAGGCATTGTAGCCAAGGGCGGCTTCGTCGGGATTGAGGGCAGGTGTGTTCCAGATAAAGATACCTCTAATTATGATAGAAAGTAAAATTATTAGAGTTAGAAATATTTTATTTTTAGTCATTATGATAGGCGTAAAATGTTGAGATTTGACCAATTTGAGAAAGAGGAATAAATTTGGAAAATTCAGGACGATTGTTGAGGCCTTGGCGAAGAATCTCGTCGTTGCTATAGATTACTAGAGTAGAGGGCTTGTCTTTGAGTGAATCGAAGTTTGGAGCTTGGAATTTGATTCGACCAATATTTTCAACTGTACCTGTGTCGCCTTGGTTGTTTTCAATTAAAGAAGCGGTTTGTTGGTAGTCTTTGGGTGGATACTGAGACAGGAATAGATAGTATATGTATGGCTGGCCATAAAAATTAGTGAAATAGACGTTGTCGTAAGAATCCAAATTGTCGATGAAATACTGCATGGCTTGAGTGTAGCCATAGAGATAGTCGTGAGGTGAGCGAATGACGGTGTGGTTGTAGTAAAGATCGGAATAATAGGCAAATGATATGAGATAGATGGATGAGGTTGCTATTATAAATAAAAGTTTCAGAAGTCGTTGTTTGAGTAAAGAATAGATTTGAAAAATGCCAAGAGCTGTGAAATACATGAGAGGGATGGAAAGGGACATGGCTCGAACTGATTGGACTGAATCCCTAGTGAGAGCAGCTGGAATTGGGGCAAAGATTAACCAAAGTAAGAAGAAAATATCTGACTTGTGAGTGAAGAATCCGAGCTTGGAACTGGATTTTAAATTTAGAATTGAGAAGAAGCCAATGATGAAGAAAATGAGGCTTGGGTAGAGAATGACACCGGTGTAGATGGCGGAATGACGAGGATTTTGCCAATCGCCTTCGAAAATTAAGTAGCGAGGTGAAAAATGATTGAAATAGCGACCAAAAAAATTGCGAGTGAAAAATATTGGCTGAGAATGGAAAATTTGATAATTAGCAGAATCAGACTCTTGGATTATTTGTTGGACATCGGCACTGGGACGGGGGTAGGAAAATAGGGAAACAACTTTGAGACGATTGGAATCGGAACCAAAAATGAGACCAAAAAGAATAGGAAGGCTAAGAATAGCCAAGGGTAGTAAAAAAATAAATGATTTGCGAATAAGTTGTTGAAGATGAGAATAGTTAGCGAGTAATAGTGAGAAGATTAAAAAGAGGGACATCATTTTGGCTGCTTGGTAGGTGTAGAGAGAAAGGCCAAAAATAAGTGCTGACAAGAAAAGGAATTTTAATTTGATTTTTGGTCGAATTTGAGAAGGGAGAGATTTGAAGAAAAAATAGGAGGCTAGAATTAATTCGAAAGTGAGAAGATTACTTTCCCAAGCACCTCGGGAAAAATGAATATTGAAAGGATTGATGGCAATTAAAAAGGCAAAAAGAAGAGCTTGAGGACGAAGATCTTTGTTGATTTGTTTTACTAAAAAATAGGAAAAAAGTGGAGTGAGTGAACCGACGATTAGAGATAGAAGCCTAATGGATAGTTGGTTGAGACCAAAAAGAGCAATGAAGGGAATTGAAAGATAAGTATAGAGAGGGGGCTTGTAGTCGCCAAAGGATTTGAGAATAAATGGAAGAAAGCTACCATATTCATCTTTGGCTGTTTTGAGAAGAGAAAAGGCATTGTAGCCAAGAGAGGCTTCATCCCAAAGTAGAGGTGGGTACGATGATAAGTGGTAGAACCTAAGGGCAAAAGCCAGGATGCTGATGAAAAATAGAATAATGAAATATTTATTGATTTTCATATTTAACAATGTCGAAGACAGCTTGATTCGCAGGATCGTAGATAGTTCGGAGAAGCTGGCTATTAGTGTCATTGTAATTGTTGGGCGAAGTAATTAATAGTGTATTGTTGGGAAGCTGTTGGCTAGTGTAAGAAAGAATGTCCCAATCGTTGAGAAAAACAAACTTATCGAAAGCATCAACCCAATACCATTGGGCATGATAGTTCCAGGATTTGTTGGGAGAGTTTTGATAGTTCTTAGGATCCCAAGGCCAAAAGAAAAGAAGGAATTCGTGGGGTTCACCATATTTTTTGCTAATCAGAATATGATCGTATTGGGGGTAGTTCTGCTTGATATAGCTGATGGCTTGCTGATAGCCGTATTGCCAGCTTGAGGCATAAGATAGAGAATAGCTTGGAAGATATCGATAATAGGAAATAGTTCGATTGATGATTAGAAGTGAGATGATGATGAAGAATAAAGAATGAAGATTTTTTCTTGAAAGCTGGAAAATATAGTCGAGACCGTGGGAAATAAGAAGAATTACAAAGGGGTAGAAAAGAATGCTTCGAAGAATGTGAGGGGCATCGCGAGTGATGGCGGAAGGTAGGGGTGAGATTAAGAATATTAGAAGTAGTGAGATTAGTGAAAACTTACGATTCTTAATATTGATAATGATAGAGACAATACCAAGGTAATAAAAAACAATGAGAAAAGAGGCGAACATGGATTGGTGGGGAAGATTGAATTGAAAATGAGTCCCCTGTTGGAAAAACATGTAAGAAGGAGAGAAAAATAGAGAATAATTTGATAAAGAGTAAGCGACAAAATAGGTGGCCTTATTGTGGACCAGGCGGGGAAGTACGGATGGAAGAGTGGAAGCATTGCGGTTCTCCTCGATACGATTGATAGTGCCCTGATCGACGAGAGAAACCCACTGATATCGGGCTTGGCCCGAAGAAGAAAAGAATGATTGAAAAAGGAAAACAGCTATGGCTGTAAATAGAAGTAAAAAGCCGAATAATTTGGGAAGTCTAAACTTGTATTTAGTTTTGATAATCTGGAATACTAGGAAAATAAGATAGAAAGGAAGGAGTACTCGACTGCTGTTGTAGGTAAAAAGACAGAGAGCGTAGAAAAAGGCTGAAAGTGACAGTTTGTTTGATAGAAGAAAGTAGATTGAAATTAGAACAAGACAAAGAAATAAGTTGGCTTCGAGAGCGATGGTGGAAAGAAAGATAGACCAGGGAGAGAAGGCAAGAAGAAATCCTGAAAGAATAGGAATGTATTTTGAGTCTGGAAAATAATGTTTGGCAATTAAAACTAAAAAGACAGGAGAGAGTGAACCGGCCAGAAGAGAGACAAGTTTGATACTTATAGGTGACAGGGAAATTAGAGTGAGAGGGGCGGTGAGATAGAGATAGAGCGGTAGTTTGTAATCGCCATAGGCCCGAAAAATTAAGGGAAGAAATTGCCCCCATTCATCTTTGAAAGTTTTGGAAATTGAGTAAGCATTGTAGCCAATAGAAACTTCATCCCAATTTAAAGATGGAGGAGCAAAATGAAGAGAAATAAGACGAGCAATAAGTGAAAAGAAAAATAGTGAGATTAAAAATTTGTATTTTTGAATAAATTTGATCATAGATTTGAGTGGAGAGAAGTGTTGTAGATGGTGAATAGAGGTGTGGGGTTGACAGGGTCGGGAGAATAAATGACGTAATCTGCTTGATCGGGGTGAATTTCATCGGGTCGGGCGACTAGAATAGTATTTGGAAGTAGACGGTCGGAGGGAAGATTTATTTCTCTAAAAGTATATTTTCCTAAGAAATACTCCCCTATTTGATCGACAAAAGATTGACCTTCGGTTTGCATGGTAGTTTGCCAATTTTTGGTGTAGCTTTGGACTAATCGTGGATCGAGTTGCTGGAAAAACATTACATATGCCTGTGGTTCTGAAGTTTTTCGAGAATAAATAACTTGAGAGGATGGATGGTCGGAAATGTATCGATTGGCTTGCTGGTGGCCATAGAGCATACCGTTGGCGAGAATGTTTTGAGCTTGGAAAAAGTAAGTTAGGATGAAGGTAAAAGAGGTTGTGAGAAAAATAAAAGCCAAAGAGTAGCTAAGAATT
>QKGR01000037.1 GCA_003250375.1 Candidatus Shapirobacteria bacterium
CCTTCTATTATATTTTCCCTAATTACCGCCATTCTCATATTTCTTTTTATCAAAAAAGTTTCCAACCTCAAAACCGCTTTCTTGGCCTCGGCTTTCTACTATTTTAATCCACTAATCATCTACTATTCCCAAGAAGCCCGTGTTTATTCACTTCTTGTTCTCCTGTTTGTCGTTTGCCTAATTTCTCTTCTCCAGCGAAAAATCTTACTTTTCAATATCTTCGTTTTTCTTTCTCTTTTCTTTTTCTACGGCTCAATTTTCTATCTCGTCCCCATGTATCTTTATTTAGTTTATCGTCGCGATTTTAAATTCGTTGCGCTTAGTGTTTTCACTCCTCTTATCTTTCTCTTAATTTTCGGTCGCCTTGTCCTAACTCAGTTGGACAATTCCCATCAACTACTTTCCCAAATTCCCAACTGGTCCCAAGTTCTCGGTCGCCTCGATCCCAAGAACTTATTTCTTATTCCTATCAAATTAGTTATCGGCCGAATTTCCTTTTTGCCCAAAATTGCCTATTGGGCCACTGCTCTGCTCGCCTCAATTTTTATTTACTCAATCGTCGCTCTGTCCTCGCTAAAACATTTCAAATACTTTTATTTCCTAATTTCTTCCATTATTGTCGCCATTATTTTTTCTTTCCTCACTGGTGGGGGACTCCAATACTTTCGCTTAATTTTCTCAGTTCCCCTTATTTCCATTCTTTTAGCTTTTTTTCTTTCCCAGCATCAAAAACTTTCCTATCTTACCTTCTTAATTTTTATATCATTTTCTCTTTCCTACTTACTTATCCCTCGTTTCCATCGTGAAGATTGGAGAACTTTACTCCAAGATTTACCCCAAAATTCCACTGTCTACATGATTAAATCTTTCTCCGATCCTCTCATCTACTATCGCCCCGATCTTACTGTCGTCGACACCCGTTTTATTCCCACCTCCAGTGCCTCCGAGATTCTAGTTCTTCCCTATGGCGAGGAAATTCATCAAGTCGATCATCGCCAATTTCTATCTGCCTTCACACTCACTTTTACCAAAACTTCAAATCAACTTTCTTTGGAAACTTGGCGCTACTCTTACCCCTCCCTTACCGAATAATTATCGACTGTTTAATCTGCTTACTTATAATCTAGATTACATTAATAATTATTTTTCTATGGCCAACATTATCTATTTTGTTCCCCAAAAGAATCTCAAGCAGATGAAGGATCTAATCCGTCTGGCTGGTCTAAAGTACAAACGCCTCAAGCCTATCTAGTTTCTTCAATATAGCCTTTAACTGTTGCTAGTAGTCCATCCATTTCGAAGGGTTTTTCCAAGCATCCATCAGCTCCACAATCGTCCGCCACTTTTTCAATGTCCACCGAAGCCGACACCATTATTGTCTTAATATTCCTATATCTATCGTTATTTTTTATTCTCTTGCAGATTTCTTTGCCTCCCATTCCCGGCATCCAAATATCAAGCAATATCAAATCAGGTTCAAACTCCTCAATAGTTTCGAATACTTTACTATCGTCGTCCACCGATCTCACATCATAACCATCACTCTCAAGAATAATCGTAATTACATCAATTATTCCCGCATCATCGTCGATTATTAAAACTTTTTTCATTTTTTTATTGGTAGTGCAAAATAAAAAGTAGAGCCTTCGCCTTCTATACTATCAAACCAAATCCTCCCTTTGTGCCTTTGAACTATCTCCCAGGAAATATACAACCCCAATCCAAAACCTTCAATCTTAATTTTCTTTGGTTGATTCACCCTGTAGAATCGGTCAAATATCTTCGATTGATTCTCTTTGGGAATTCCCACCCCGTAGTCTTTTACCCACACGATTACCTCATCACCCTCTCGCCTGGCCGACACCTCAATTTTGTCAGCCTCTGGAGAATATTTAATCGCATTAGTGATTAAATTAATTAACACCTGAGAAATTCTGTTTCTATCAGCAAAACTAATCGCTTTAGTATCGTCAGCTTTCAGTAAAATCTTATGTGTCTCTGTTGTCGATTGCAAATCTTCAACTACTTCTTTTGTCAAATCTATCATGTCGCAATCCTCTCTAAACAAATCCAATCTTCCAGCCTGAATTTTTGAAAAATCCAAAAAGTCGTAAATAATTTTGGTCAGTCTGCCAATATAATTATTCATTTTGCCTATGTATCCAAGTAATTCCTTGTCGCCAGTCTTTTCCAGTTTCTTTTCCAAAATTTGAGTAAAAGCCTTAATTGTCGTCAGTGGCGTCTTCAGTTCATGCGAGGCAATGCTGGTAAACTCATCCTTCCTCTGTTCCAAAGAAATTCTGTCGGTAATGTCCACAGTTACTCCTCTTGTTCCCACAATTGTGCCTCGAAAATCTTTAATTAGCACCATTCTTGTCTCCACCCAAATTATTTTTCCTTTCTTTGTCACCCACCTATATCTACTCGATCCACCCTCGCCTGAATTATAAATAATTTCCGATTCCCGAATCACTCTGTCTCTATCCTCAGGATGAATAATTCTTAGCCAAAAGTCTTTATCGTTTATTCTCTCTTCCTTTTTGCACCCCAAAATAATATCAATATAATCACTAATATACGTTAATTCCTGATTTTTCCTAAATGGCTTTCCCATCACCTCCCACACAACTCCTGGGGTATTGCCCACAATATGCTCCAGTCTTCTTTTTTCATCATCCAGCTCACTATACAGTTTCTTATTATCGTTAATTACCTTCATTTTTTGCGTCACATCCACTCCCGAAGGAATCAAATAAATTATTTTTCCCTCATCATTTCTAATTGGTGCAATTGTCAAATCAACCACAATATATTTATGTTTTCCAATTCTCATCTTTGCGTCGTACCTCACCAAGTTTCCCAAAGCCGCTTTTTTAATTGCCTTAACTAATTTCTTTTTAGAACTAGGAGCAAAATTCCACCAATATGTTTTATCTAGTGGCTTGCCCAGCACATCGTCCGCATCCAAAGCTGCCACATCCAGCATGGCATTATTGCACTCGATTAGAATTCCATTTATTGTCATCACTCCCACAAATGCGTACAAACTATTCAACACATTTCTCAAATGCTTCTCACTATTTATCAACAATTTCGACTTAAGCACCGCTCTTTCTTCCGATTCTTTCAATCTACCAATTAACAAGCTCACGAACACTCCTTCGAATAGGAAAGTAAACATTCTAATTTGATTCAAATAAGCCCCTTCCCAAAAATTCTTTCCCGTATTGGTCGTAAAGTACATGTAAATTGCTCCAATCGCCACCAACAAAGTCGTGAAAATCCCCGGCTTCGCTCCTCCGCTCAACGAAGTAATTACCACTGCCACAAACGACAGTAAAAACACTGTCTCATCTTGTCGAAAAATCGGATCTAGCCAGATTTTGGCCAAAAACGCCAATAGTACCAATCCAATGCCCATCGCATATATCACACCTCTATCCCGAACCTTAGCCGAAATTTGCTCAAACACATCCGTTCTTCTATTTCTCAGCACCGGAAATATATTGCTATACACATAATTTCTTCTCTCTCCCGAAATTACAAATTTAACTTTGTTAATCCAGTTTATTACCGTCAAATACAGCGATCTTAAACTCTTCGTCATACTTTATTATACTTTGTTCTCCCCAGGCTTTTTAAAACTCAAATTCTTGGCTGGATTTTTTAATATGGAATCTCACACTGTGCCCCATATTAATTTTCTTGTAACTATTCCTGTTATTCTCAATTCTGTCTAGTCGAAAATACGATCTACCCTCATCCTCGCAGACATTCTCATCCTTAATATAATTTTTCATCGCTGTTCTTGGAAATTGATATTTCATCATAGCTTTAATTTATCCAAAGAATAACAATACTCATCAATACAACAGTAATAAACAGGTAAGAAATATATTTAGTAAAATTAACTATGGACCTACCAACTCTCATCGACGTTTTTGTACACGAAATTAAGTCCCCTCTAACTACCATCAATTTGTTTTCCGAAATCATCACCGGTAATCCCGACAAATCAACGTCCATCGGCCCCAAAATCGGCCACTCCGTCGACCACATTACACGCACCACCAACTATCTTCGCGATATTTTCAAAATTATTAACCACGATTTTTCTCCCACACTTTCCCAAATTACTTTTGCCGATCTCTGGATTTCCTACTCTCAATCTCCATCCCATGTCAAGCTAAACATTTCCCAAAATCTCCCTTCAGTCTCCCTCAATCTCAACTCCGATCTCTTTGCTCAAATTATTGGCATTGTTCTCGATCGTCTTCAGTATTATCACCCCGATGCTCCTCTCTACCTTGATTTCAAGCAAACTTCCAAGTTCCTTACTCTTTCGTTCTCTACCTCTACTCATCCTCCTTTTCCCACCCCAAAAAATCAAATTAAATTACTCAATCCCAATACTTCAATCTACTATCTTGCCACACTTATTACATTCTTAGGCGGAAAATATAGTTTTTTCAAATCAGACGACAATACATCTTTTGTTCTATCCTTGCCGCTAGGGGACTAGTCTTACAGCACTCTTACATCGACTCGAACTCATTTTTACAAAAAATCGAGATAGTATAACTCAGACCAATTACAAAGGTCCTTTATTCATTTTTCTTATTTTAAATTTATGTCTCGAATCCTAATTGTCGATGATGATCGTGATTTTTTAGAAGGTATGCGAACTATTCTGGAAAATGCCGGCTATAGTTTTATTGCCACTGCCGATAGTAAAACTGTCCAACAAAAAATCCGATCCTACCGACCCCATTTAATTATTCTCGATGTCTTCCTCAACGACGACAATGGCAAAAGTATTGCCAAGGAAATCAAGAAAGCCAAAGATACTTATCGCATCCCCATCTTACTCATTTCCGGCTCCTCTTCTATTCAAAAGATTTCCCAAGAATCAAAAGTCGATGCTTTCTTGCACAAGCCATTTTCTGGCACCCAGCTTATGACTGCCATTGCCCATCTAATTTAATCTTCCTTAATGGTGTAGCCAAAACCACGCACCGATTGGATCAATTTCTTGCTGCTGCCTGCGTCTATTTTCTTTCTTAGGTAGCCCACATATACGTCCACCACTCGGCTCTCAATGTCTGGAGAATATAGCCAAATTCGATTCAGAATAGTTTCCCGAGTCAGCACTTTTCCCTTACTTACCATTAGAAATTCCAGCAGATCAAATTCAGTCTTAGTCAAGCTAATCAATCTATTACCCCTTCGTACTTCCATTGAGCTTCGATTTAGCACCAAATCTCCCACCTTTAATTCATTTTCAATTTTGTCGTTGTTTCTTAGTCTTGCCTTAATTCTAGCTAGTAGTTCTTCTTTCGAAAAAGGTTTGGTTACATAATCATCCGCCCCATAATTAAGTCCGTTTACCACCTCTTCGGTTGTATGTCTGGCTGTCAAAATAATCACCGGCAAATCGGGATATTCTTTTTTAATCTCCACACACACCGAATTTCCATCAATATCGGGCAGTCCCAAGTCCAAAATCACGATGTCGGGTTTGTTCTTTTTAATATAGCCAATTCCTCCCGCACCGTTGGATGCTACGTCTACCGAATAATTGTTCTCCAACAAAAATTGTCGCAGAAATTCCCTTAATTCTGTCTCATCTTCAATTACTAAAATCTTGCTTACCATAAGCTAATTATACTCAATAATTAGCAGTAAACCAAACCCTCTGTTAAAAACGCAAAATCCCAAGTCCGATTAATCCAGTGATTATCAAATAAATTCCAACCAATGTCGACAATAGTTTTGGATTTACCAAAATCAAAATTCCAAACACTAAAGCAATGATTGGGCTGATGTGGGATAGACTAAACATATACTTAATTCTACATTGTTTTGTTGACTTTTTCCTCGTCCCAAATTATTCTATGTAATACCCAAACAAAACCCGTAACCACTCACTATGACACTCACCCAACCTCTAGCCTCACTCATTCGCCCCCAAAACTTAGATGAATTTATTGGCCAAGAACATTTAGTAGGGGAAGGCAAACCTCTTCGTCTTGCCATCCAAAATGGTAGTCTTTTCTCCATGCTCTTTTGGGGTCCTCCTGGAGTAGGTAAGACTACTCTCGCCCGAATTATCGCCAAATCATCCGGTGCCGAAATTTTCGAACTTTCCGCCGTCTCTGCTGGCAAAGACGACATCAAAAAAATTCTTGGCACTAATTCAGCTTCCCTCTACAAAAAAATCCTTTTTTTAGATGAAATTCATCGCTTCAACAAAGCCCAGCAAGATTTTCTCCTGCCCTATGTCGAAAGTGGCGCCCTCACTCTTATTGGCGCCACCACCGAAAATCCATCTTTCGAAGTAATTTCTCCACTTCTATCCCGTTGTCGCGTTTTTGTTCTCAAGGAATTAAGCGACGACAATGTTGGTCAAATTATTTCTCGAGCCATCAAAGTTATCAATCAGAAAGAACATTCTTCCTCGGACAGCAAATCTTCCAAATTAAAAATCAACCCCAAAGCCAAGGCTTGGTTAGTTTCTCTGGCCAACGGCGACGCCCGCCAAGCCCTCACCATGATCGATAATGCCTACACCCTCTACCACGATTTATCCCTAGATTCGCTCAAATCCACTCTCCAAAATAAATTCCTCCGCTTCGACAAAAAAGGGGAGGAGCACTACAACACTATTTCTGCTTTCATCAAATCCATGCGTGCTTCCAATGTCGACGCAGCCCTCTACTATCTTTCCCGCATGATCGAAAGTGGAGAGGATCCAAAATACATCGCCCGAAGAATGGTAGTCTTTGCCTCCGAGGACATTGGTCTGGCCAATTCCAATGCACTACTTATGGCCAATCAAGTCTTTCGCTCAGTTGAAATTCTTGGCTACCCCGAATGTGCCATTCCTCTGGCCCACGGCGTTGCTTACCTCGCTCTGGCCCAAAAAGACCGCTCCGCCTACGACGCCTTGTCGGCCGCCCGAGCCGACGTCGCCAACTTTGGCAACCTCCCCATTCCCATGAATCTCCGCAACGCTCCGACAAAATTGATGAAAAACCTCGGCTACGGTCAAGGCTACGAAAAATATTCCAAAGCCGACCTCCTTCCAGAAAAGTTAAAAGGAAGAAGGTATTTTAAAAGTTTAAAGATAAATGACAAAACTTGATGTAAATAAATTAGCAGAGTTGCACGAAAAGATTTTAGAGTTTAATTCTAGGCGAGGTTGGAATCCGTCGGCTCAAAATGTCGCTAAATCAGTTGTCATTGAGGCGGCAGAATTATTAGAACACTTCCAATGGGACAATAAAGAGGAAGATCTTAAAAAAAAGAACTTCACTGAAATTGGTTTTGAAATAGTTGATGTAATGTGGTATCTGTTTATTTTAGTGGATAAACTAGACATTGATCTTATTGATGCTATTAGTCATAAACTTAATCATAATGAGCAGAAATACCCTGCCGAGATGTTTAACGGTAAACACAATTCAGAATTTTATTACGCACAAAAGAAAAAGTACCGAGAAGGAAATAAATAAAAAATGCTCACCACCATCAACGAAATCCAAGCCAAATCAATTCTTTCTCCAACCAAAATTCCTGGTACTGATTTTGTCATCAACCCCTACAATGGTTGTCAGTTTGCTTGTACTTACTGCTATGCCGCTCAAATTGCTCGATGGAAACATCCCCATGAAGAGTGGGGGACTTATCTTGATGTCAAAATCAACGCTCCTGAATTGCTCAGACAAGAACTACAAAAATTAGAGCGCAAACATCATTCCAAGAATTTTGGCAATATTTGGTTCAGCTCTGTTACCGATCCATATACTGGTCTGGAAGGGAAGTATTATCTAACCCGCCAATGCCTTCAGGTTTTAATTGATTTTGGCTACCAAGGTGTCGTGTCACTCCAAAGCAAATCTCCCCTAATTACACGCGATATAGATCTATTCAATAAATTAGCCCACACCTCCATTGGTATGACTATAACTTCGCTCGACGACCAAGTATCCCGTTTTCTCGAAGTTCAAGCCCCACCTGTTAGTTCAAGAATTTCAGCTCTCAAACAATTACATCAAGCAGGAATTCCAACTTATGCCTTTATCGGTCCAATTTTTCCAGGTTTCATGACAAATGCTGATGAAATAAATCCGCTTCTCGATAAACTTGAAGAAGTTGGTATTTCCGAAGTTTGGTTTGAACACATCAATTTAAATCCCAAAATTAAAGCCCGGCTTTTTGAATATCTCAAACAAAATTCACCGGATTTAATCCCCCAATTCCAACAATCAGACTCCGCTCTCTATCGTCAGAATCTAGATAAAATTATCCATTCATGTCTTGAAGGCCGAAATTTAAAACTCGGACTGGGAAAAGTTATATACCACAGCGATCTACCAAAGAAAGTCTAAATAGTTTATTGAAGTATCAGAATTAAGAGTAAGAGTTATTTATTGAATCTAGTTCAGACTTCTTAAAATAAACAACAGTTATAAACTGGAAAAATAGGCAAATTAGTCAAAATTAGGTATA
>QKGR01000027.1 GCA_003250375.1 Candidatus Shapirobacteria bacterium
CCAAAACTCCTTACTTCTCATATCCACTCCCACCTCCTTAAGAATTTTATCCGGATCCTCCGACCCTCCCGATGCCAATATTTTCTCCAATTTTGGTACAAATTTGTCACCCTCACTTTTATATTTCCCATACAAAGACAGCGATAATAATTCTCCAAAATTATAGGCATAGCAATAAAATGGTGTGTGAACTATGTGGGGAATATAGCTCCATTCAGCTTCAAACATTCTGTCCACTTTCACCACCTCTCCAAATTGTTCTTCCAATGTCTCATACCACATCTCTCCCAACTCTTTCGCTCCAATCCCTTTACTCATCATCTCATGCGCCTTAATTTCAAACATCACAAAATAATTTTGCCTAATAATCGAAGCATAACTATCACTCATCTTTTCCGACAACATTGCCTTCTTAACCTTCTTATCTTTTTCAGATTTATACATTTTTTCAAATAAAATCATCTCTCCCATTGTCGAGGCTGTTTCTGCCAATGGCAAATTAGCATGTTGTACCGCTGCTCTGTGCTTATTGGCGTACAAGCTATGTATTCCATGCCCCAGTTCATGTGCCAAAGTCGCCACGTCTCTTTGCTCTCCCGTGTGGTTCAGAAGTATGTATGGCGTAATTTTTGGCGACACTGTCGCACAAAAAGCCCCGCTCCTTTTACTTTCACCTGGGTACACATCAATATGATTTTCTTCCACAATTTTTCTTGCTCTGTTTCCAAAACCTTCGCAAAACTCATCAAATGTTGTTTCTACCAATTTCCATGCTTCCTCAAATCCATATTTCTTTTTAGACTCATCCAATGGTGCATAAATATCTTCTCTTCTTAATTTTTCCAAACCTAGTTCCTTAGCCTTAAATCTAAAATATCTCTGAAAAATTCCAATATTATTTCTACACACCTCCATCATCGTCTCAACTGCCTCGTCGGGTATATGGTTGGCAAAATTTCGTACCGAAATAGGGGATTTAAATCCTCTTATTTTTGCCTCGAAATCCCAATCTTTCACTACTCCTTGGTAAATGGCAAAAAACTTATCTATATTTTCCTTATGTTTTCCAAGTAGTGCCCTATAAGCCCCCATTCTTTCACTTCTTTTATGAGAATGGCTCAACGCCATCAATTCCGATTGAGTTTTAATTATTCTTGTTTTCTCACCTTCAATTTCCAATTTATATTCAAATTCAGTCTCAATCAAATCTCTTAGGTCTGTCAGTGCATGCTGTCCAAAAGCATCCTTATTATCCACGATTTCTTCTTCTCTTTGTTCCAAACTATATTTGGCTGCCGCTCTCGAATAATTCAAGCTATATTCCAATTCCTCAATCACCCCAAACAATCTCTTGGCATTCTTATTATCCAATATTTCTTTCCCTTCAACCTTCTTTCCCTTAATCCAAAATCCAATTATTCTCGATTTCTTAGCAAACTCCAACGACAAATTAGTCACCTTACTTTTCATTAGCTTTGCTTCCTGATTCTTCTGATCCACTTCCTCCATCAAACTCGCTCTCGACCCCATTCTCCCCAATCTTTCCTCTATTTCTTCTTCAAAATCAATCACTTTCACAAAATCTGCACCGCTCATTTCCGGCCTAAGTAGGGCAATATACTCCTCCATTTTCCCTATCAATTCTTTCGTTTCTTCAAAATATTTCTCAAAATTATCTAGTTTCAAAATATCATCCAGATTCCAGTTTATTTTCTTATTATCAATCATCACCTATTTTACTTGATTCAGTGTCTAGTTTTATACTTGTTCTCATCTATCTATATGATTACTCCAGATTTTTCTTTCGAAACATCACAGCTTCCTCCCAACACCCGATTCCTTCTTGGTATCGATGAAGTTGGTCGTGGCCCTTGGGCGGGTCCGGTCACCATCGGCGCATTTTTGCTCGACTTAAAAAGTTTCGATCCTCAAACTTTTATTAATCTCAAAGTTCGGGATTCCAAAACTTTATCAGAACCTCAAAGGCTCAAACAATACCAGTACTTTCAGCAAAACAACTATTCTTTCAAAACTTTTTCTGCCTCCTCACAAATCATCGACCAGCAGGGAATTGCCACCGCCATCGAAAATTTAATCTCCCAAGCTCTTGTTCATTTTTCCTCTCAATTTGATTTTTGTCTCCTCGACGGCAATCTGGATATCAAAAAAATTACACCCCCTCTTTCTTCAAAGAG
>QKGR01000029.1 GCA_003250375.1 Candidatus Shapirobacteria bacterium
TTTAAGTTTTTAAAGAAAGGAAAAATAAGGATAATAAAAGTAAATATGGTGATTAGTAAAGGGTAGAACAAATTTCTGAAGGCGACTGAATAAAGCTTGGTGATGTCGGGCCAGGCAGATGATTGATACCTAAGAAAGATGGTAATAAGAATAATAGAGAATAAAAATAAAAGAATGGGATAAAAGAATCTGATCGATTTGATGGAGGCTAAGGATGAAATTTGAGTAGCAAAATTGAGAGAGAGTAAGCTAATTGAGAATATGTATAAAATAATTATTCGACCAGCGGCGCTAGTAGAAAGTCCGGGGATATGAAAAAAGTAGATAGATTTTCCAAGAAAAGTGTTGAAGGCAAGTAGAAGAACAATAAAGGAGGATAAAAGAAAGAATTTATAGTTTGATAAGTTTTTGAAATTAAAAAGTGAAAATACAAGTGCAAAGATAGAAAAAATTCCTGAATAGACGATGGTTTCGTGATAATTAAAAGTGCCCCAATAATTGTAGGTAGTAGGATTGCCAAAATAATCGGGAGCAAAAAAAGTGACTAGACGATCGAGAGAAAGAAGACCGAAATTATATGATTCAATGTAGGGTTCATCGAATCTGACTGAAAGTTTTGATAATTCTAAGGTCGGAAAAAGCTGAATGGACATAATGAAGACAGAGAGGAAAAGAACAATTGATGGGGTGAGAATATTTTTGATATTAAACTTGTGAGATTGAAAAAATCGGTAGGCAAAATAGATGGCAGAAAAGATGGCAATGTAGACTAATGATTGGAAATGGCCGGCAGACATTACCAAAAAGAAAAGAATAGGTAAGGAAAAAAGATATTTATAGCTTGATTTTTCAAAATATAGATCGATGAAAAGAAAAATTAGAGGCAAGTAAATGAGAGTAAAACCCGAAGTAACAAATTGGGACCAAATGATGGCATAACCTGAAAAAGCGTAAATGGTGGAAGTAAGAATTGAAGCTAGGAACTTTTTTGATCTGTAGTGAGAGTAAATAAACATGGAAATAGCGGAAAGGAAGAATTGGGACCAAACAAAGAGCCCCCAGGAAAATGCTTTGTTGGAGAGGAAGAGAATTAGGTTTAGGGGGTTGAATACACCTGATTGGAAGTTGGCAAGCAGAGGATAGCCAGAATATGAATAAACGTTCCAGAGAGGCAGTGTGCCAGATTTAACTTGGTTGACAATAAGACGTTTCCAAATATAAAGCTGGGAGAAAACATCGGAAATTAGTGGATTTTTTACAGGGACGGAGGTGCTTAGGCCACTCCATTTGTAATCGAGCCAGGGATAGTAGGCGCCAACTAAAAGGTCGCCGGGAAAGGGGATAAGTTTATATAAAAAGAATTTGTAGAAAAAAAGTAGGCTAAGAATGAGTAGAAATAATACTGAAAGAAGCCATTTAAGCTTGTTAAGCTTCATCTTCTTTAAACATATTTATGATTTGTAAATCGCTTAGCTTTGGGTCGAAGATAGGAGCGGGGAATTTTTTGTTCTGAATGGAGGCTGAACGAATAATTTTGATGTAATTTGGGCCAGTGAGACAGCGAAGAAAGGAATGGATAAGATTGCTCTTGAGGAGAGATGGATTGGTGATATTTCTTTTGACGACTAGAAGGTGGTTGCGTTCTTTGACGTAGGAGACAAAGCGTTTGGGAAGCTTAGAAGTAGTGGTTCCGTGATTGTGGATGACTTTGGATTTTGGTTCCCAGATTAGTTTGTAGCCAGATTTCCAGGCCCTAAAACCAAGATCGAGGTCTTCAAAATAAAATGGGGTGTAGACTTCATCGAAGCCACCTAGCTTGCTGAAAAGATCTTTGCGAACAATAGATGATCCGCCAGAGAGCCAGGCAGTTATGTGAGCTTTTGAGGAGGTGGCTGGTTGGTGCTGAAGATAGCCCTCTGACCAATAGATTCTAGCGTAATTTTCATGATTCTCTTCGGCAAAACCAACACCAAAAATGTTCTGGTCTTTAAAGTGGGATAAGGAGTTTGAGATATAGTTTTGTTTGGGAAAAATGTCGTTGTTGAGAAGGACGACTAAATCGCCAGTGCAATGCTTAACAGCTTTGTTGGAGGTGGCAGAAAAACCAAGGTTTTGTTTGTTGACTAAAAGTTTTAGCTTGGGATATTTTTTTTGGAGTTGTTTGACGAAAGCAACAGAGTCGTCCTGAGAAGCATCGTCGACAAAAACAAACTCAGAGGCTTCGGGTGAATTCTTGATAATTACGGGAAGTGATTTTTTGATAATTTTGAGTCCGTTGAAGTTGGTGATAATGACTGATATGTTCATTTAATTATTTGAAGTAAGTTCTGAGAAAAAACTTCTTTACTAAATTTGGGGGCAGTTTGGATTGAAGCTTGAGACATTTCAGCAAGTAGCTGGGGTGAGCCAATTAGTAATTGAGTCTTGGAAACTAGATCGTTGATGGAAGACCAAAGAAAACCATTGGATGAATCGTTGATGATTTCGGGTATACCACCTTTATTGACAGCGACCGGGACGGCGCCAGCAGACATAGCTTCGACGATGGAAATGCCAAAGTGTTCGGTGTTTTCGGGATGAGTGGCTTGATCGACTTGGTATCCGGCAGCATGCCAATAGATTGAAGCTTGGGAGTAGAGCTGGGTTAGTTGATCAAATTTGGGATTGACGACAAATTCTACGGGTAAATTTTGCGATATATGCTTGAGATGCTGTAGATAGTTGTTGTCTTTTTCATCCAGAAGACTGCCACCAGCAAGCACTAATTTCCAATCGGGATTGGTGGAAGCCATTTTTTGAAAGGCTTCGATCATAATGTCCTGCCGTTTGGAATTGAGAATATTGTCGAAACGACCTACCGATAAAATATATTTTGACTTGGTAGATGGAATAAAGGCTTGAGTGTCGACAGGTGGATAAAGAACTGTTGGTTGTTTGCCATAGTAGGTATGAGAAAAGTTTTGAGTAAATTTGGAATTGACGACAATACTTTTGATAAAAAGAAGTTTGATAAAGTTTGAACATTTTTGTGTGAATTTGGGAGCTTGGGAAAAGGGAACTTGAACATGGAGGATGTTTTGCTTGGAGAGCAAGAGTGGGACACTGCCGTCGCTGAGGAAAAAGATGAGATCGTATTTTGAAGAAACGGCTAATTTATTGAATAAGGATTTAAATTTTGTAATAATATTTCGGCTTTGATGCTGGGAAACGACAAAGGTTTGAGGGTTTTGTTCGACAAGATCGATATTGGAGGGAACTATACGAAAGGGATCGTTGACAATTTTGAGATCGGAAAGTTCCAAGGAAAATCTACTGGCGGCTTTACTAATTAAATCGGGAGAACCGTTCCAAAAAATGTCGACAGAGTAATTATTCTTTAGAAGAGTTTCGGCTACGGTGAGGCAATATCGTTCACCACCTCCGAGAGTGTCGAGGTATGGATCGTAGATGGCGGCTTTGTGGGTCATGATTTTTGTTGTTGTTGAAGTTCCCAAAGTCGGGAATAAATAATGAAGGTGTCGAATGATTCAAATATAGCAGAAATCCAACCAACGGTGCCATCGAGGTACATTTTTTGAAGGAAGAGTCGTTCCCATAATTTTGTAAGAATCATGCGAATAAAGCGCCACCAGACGACCGGAGGGTGGCCAGAATTGTAGAGAGCTAAAGCTTCAGCTTCAGTCCAATTGATTGTTTTGTTGAGCATGCTTGTGAGATCGTTGTGGGTGTAGTGGAGAAGGTCATTTTTTAGATAGGCTTGTTGGCCTTTGAATTCGGGTTGTTCGTGGAGAATGCCGGTCCATTTTTTGAGATCTTGGCGTCTGAAGAGTCGTCGAACATAATCTGGATAGGTGCCACCATGCCTAACTCGATGCTGAAGAAAATAGTTGGCTCTGGGGACGGCGTAACAGCTTTGAGAATCGGGAGAATTTATGATTGAGTAAATTTCTTCTTGAAGTTTTGGAGTAATAATTTCATCGGCATCGAGGTAAAAAATCCAGTCTGTAGTAGAAGCCTCCAATCCAAGATTGCGCCATTTGGAGAAATGTTTACCGTATTCGTCGAAAGTTTCGACTATGTTTACCTTGGGAAAAATTTGTTTAGTTATAGATTTTGAATCGTCGGTAGAATTGGCGGCTACCAAAACAAGATTTGATGCAAATTTGGCCGATTTGACAGCAGATGCTATATTTTTCTGTTCGTTGCCACAGAGAATGATGATAGTTAAATTTTCAAATTTCATTGCCAAGTCCCCTTCCCTAGTTTATGTAATAAAAAGTCGATGACTGCTTGCCTTCTCCATTTTGACGGATCGGAGAAAAGAACTTGAAGTGATTGCCGAAGAACGGCCATTTTAATTCGGAAAGTGGCATATTTGAAAGCAAAGATGAGCCTGTTGCGAGTGAGAAAATAATTGTGAATGTCACTGGCGGCTTTGGAAGAGCCAGAATTCAGATGCCAAATAATGGAATTGGGAAGGACATAAAGTTCAAATCCGGCTTTGACGGTGCGAACTGAATAGTCGACATCCTCAAGATACATAAAATATGAATCGTCTAGATAGCCGACTGTTTGAAGTATTTGCTTTGGAATTAAAAGACAACAACCGCTATTAAAATCTGGTTGCAGAGGGGAAGAAAATTGACCAGTGTCGACTTGATCGATACCAAAGTTTGAGGCTTCGACATTTTTCCAATCGATGTTGCCACCGTAGGACCAGATTACTTTTCCGAGTTGAGAGGCTGAATAGTCTTTTTTGTATTCATAACCAGGAGCAAAATAAATTTTGGGAGATAAAAGACAAGGCTTTGGTTTTGATTGTTGAAATTTCAGAAGCTCAAACAGGAAATCTGATTTGACTTCGATGTCGTTGTTGGCAAGAAGATAGTAATCAAAATCCTGTTTTTGGGCAAGTTTGAGACCGTAGTTGTTGCCTCCGGAAAAGCCTAGGTTTGCACCGGTGTTGATGATTTGGATATTTTTATCGTTTTTGTATTCGGAAATAAAGCGCTTATATGATTCATCGGCTTGATTGTTGTTGATTAGAAAAATTTGAAAGCTGAAGTTGCTAGCCTTAATCTGTTGAATTGATTTGATTGTTTTGATGGTAAGATCGGGTTGTTTCCAGTTGACTATAATAATGGCAATTCTTGGAAGTGACATAATTTAGAAATTCTTGGTAATTCGGGATAGAAAATGACGAGTTTTGATGAGGAAATTTTTAAGTAAATTGCTGGAATATTCTTTGGTGAAATATTTGGAAAACCAAAAGCTAAATTCAAATATTGATTCCTGAACGGCGGAAACAAAGGAGTCTTTGGAGAGAGCTTTGTCCTGAGATGATTGTTTTTCCCAAAGCCGAGCGTAGATTAGGAAGATAGCAAAAGACTGGAGAAGACAAAGAATTAAGCCATGCCAACCATCCTTATAGCCTTCAGAGACAAAGAAACGGCTGTTGAATTCTTGGATAGGTTTGAGAATGAAATCGCTAGTTCGAAGTTTGTAATCTGAATCGAAGAGTTCTTGGGCTTGAATATTGGAATAGCGAAGAGCTCGAATGACAAAGTCGGTGATTGATTGATAATTGTTGTGGCGAATTGATAGTTGATCGGTGTCGGGGAGAGTAAGACTATTGCCGGTAGTTTCGGGTTGGGAATGGATTTCTTTTTTCCATGTGACAGAATTTTTCCTAAAAAAACGGATGAGATAGTCGGGCCAGAAGTTTGAGTGGCGAATCCATTTACCAAAGATAATATTTTTGCGGGCAATTTTGACAAAATCAACAGATTCACGAGCCGTGATTTTTTTGAGTTCTGCTTTTAATTCTTTGGAGAGATATTCGTCGGGATCGAGTAGGAGTATCCATTTTCCGAGAGCTTTGGAGAGACCAAAATTGCGGGCCGGTTCGACATAGGACATTTGTTTGTAAGAAAAGACTTTAGCTTTGTAGCTTTCAGCTATTTTGACACTATCGTCGGTGGAGTGCATGTCGACGACGATGATTTCATCAGCAAAATTCTTGATAGATCTGAGACATTTTTTGAGATTGTCGGCCTCATTACGGACATTGATGACGGCAGAGATTAAAATTTTTTTGGTTGGCATAAGCTGAATAAGTTTATCACCTTTCGACTTTAAATATGGTGACGCTGGGATTTGAATAAATTTGAGAAATATATAAATCCTGGGAATGTTGACTAATGGTAGGAGCTTGGTGATTGAGAAGATATATATAGCTAATTTGATTGTTAACTAAGAATCCCCTATTGGCATACTTGTCTTGAAATTTAAAAAAATCATTTGATTGGGAAAGACGAGTTTGAAGGTCGTAGCCTGAATTGGAAAGATTCATCTCGTCGGCGACAAAAACAGGATGCTGGGAATAGGCGGGAACATAGGAAGTAGTTTCGTAGGCCCAAATTGGTAAAGGAGCCTTGAGACTTTGTTTGGCGTATTTGTCGTAGGGATAAGTGAGAACAGTGCCTGGAGATTGTTTGGATAGAAATGATAAGGCTGATATTTCGTCTTGGCTGATGTAGGCGGATGGGTTTGGAGTAAGATAGTTGGTAGATGAAAAAAGGCTAGGGATTAAATTTAGAAGAAGAACGGTAATAATAAGTGGTAATTTAAATTTGGATGGAAGATCTATTAGAAAATTAACTAGAAATATATTGGAAAAAAACATGGAATAATATAAAAATTGAATGGTATTCCAGGGTGTACCGGATTGAATAAATATAAGTGGAATTAAGGAGAGAAGGATGATGGGAGGGAGCAGTAGAAGATGTAAAGAATTTGGAAGTTTTAATTTTAGAATGCCTAAGATTCGGGTAAAATAGTTGCCAATATAAAATATGGCGATTGAAAAGATGTAAATTAATATGAGTCTGGGACTAAGGCCAGCGGCTTGAAGGGTGTACCTAGCATTGGCAATTTTGGGAAGATAGAAGCGATCGGGAGATTCGATGAGGCTTTCGGTGAACCAGAATGGTTTGAATTCAAATAAGGAAGATGATTGAGGGTTGTAAATTTTGTAAATTGCAAAGGCAATAAGTGTGGTAATGAATAAAAAAATGATTGGTTTAAATTGAGATTGTCTGATTTTTTGAATTGAGAAAATAAAGAATACTGGGAAAATAAATAGAGCTGAATAGGCTTTGGTAATGGGCAATAAAACTAAAGAAAGGAAGACTGTGAGGTAAAAAGAAACTGGAAGGTTTTTTTGATGATAGTGGCTGATGATTTGATATAAGACAAGAAGAGAAAAAAGAATGGAGAGAGCAAAGGGAGGGTTGAGTTGGATTGAGGGTGATTGCATGGCCCAAAATATTGACTCCCCTCCTCTAATGTCGCCAAATTTTACTAGAGAATATATCCAACCAGCAGAATTGGAGAAAACATTAAAAGAGGCTAAAAGTAGGCCGGCAAGTTTGTTTTTGAATAATAAGAGACCGATTTTGTAGGAGAGTAGAACTATAAAAAAAGATGAAATTAAAGGAAATATTTGAAAGAGCAATATGCTTGGAGATATCCGAGTAAGGCGAGAAAGAAAAGCAATGAGAATATCAAAAAAGGGATGGTAGTTAACAAGGAATGAACCGCTAAAAATTGGCATAGTTATTTTTAGTGGGTTGCTGATGCTATTGATGAGAGAGAGATGCCAGATGCCGTCGTGGCCATTGGAACCCCAAAAACCGATACCATATGGGTAATCAATACCAGTTTTTATGACTGGTATGGTGGAAAAAAGAGATAAGGCAATTAATATTATTGGGGTAAAATATTTTTTAGCCTTTTCCATGGTATGTGACGAATTAACCAATAAACCTCGGTTTTACAAAAGAAAAAGGAATAAGCTGAGTAGATGAGTACCGATGTAATTACTTTTAAAATTAGTGAAAATAAATATTGATCGGAAAGAAATAAAGTGTAGAAGGACGAAAATATAATAATCAGAATTGATGCTAAGAAGGGGTGCAAGACTAATTTAAAAACATTAACAGAAAATATTTTGGAGGCAATAATCCAGACGATAAAAGAGCTAAGTCCGACGGTGAGAGTGGCGATGGCTGTACCGATGTAACCGAACTTTAGAGATAAGAGAGGGTAAAAGATCCAGGTGAGGACAGTCCACATGATCATTAGTTTGGTAGTGATACTAATTTTACCAACAGCATTGAAAGCGTTGGTGAGAGGGGTGGTGACTGAGGCGATGGCGGCATTAAAGGCAATAAAATATAGAGGAATAATGGCGGGAAGCCATTTGGTGTACTTGGGAATTATGTGCATGAAATCGGATGAAATTATGGCAATGCCGGCAAGCATAGGGAAAACAAGAAGAGCGATAAAAAAGATGCTTTTTTCGATGGATCGCTTGAGAGTGTGAGGATCATCCTGAA
>QKGR01000011.1 GCA_003250375.1 Candidatus Shapirobacteria bacterium
GACCCCAACCAAACTAGCCTTTTTTGATCAATCAATTTAAATACTACACAAATAGTATGTTTTTGCTAAAATACCTACCCATAATGGAGAGACCAACAAGTCCACTTGAAGCTAGATTATTTCTAGATGAGTGTCTAGGTTTAACTTTATCTGAAATTGCACAAAAATTGGATAAAGCGGAGTCTACGTGTCAAGGCTGGATAACTACTCATAGCTCGCGCTATAGTTTTAATAATGAAGATCGACTTCAGCTCAACTACCCACCACGTAAATTTGATGGGCCTTTAGAGAGAAGGGAAAAAAGAGGACAACACACTTTAGTTCCTATCCCTCGAGTAGGTCCGGACTATTTACTTTATGGAGGAAATCCTCGTAATCGTCTCGAACAGCGCCTTGTCGACAAAATTCTAAATCACAAAGAATAAGCTATAATTTGCTATGAAAATTGCTTTAGTCCACGATTACATCAAAGAGTATGGCGGTGCCGAAAAAGTTCTCGAAGAATTAGCCCAAATTTTCCCCGACGCTCCCATCTACACTACTCTCTACCGTCCCCAATTTCTTGGCCCTCACCAAAAACGTTTGGAAAAACTCTGGCAGGGGAGGATTCATCAATCTTTTTTCAACTACATTCCCTTCGCCCACAAAATAATATCTCCTCTTCGACTTCTTTCTCCTTTAGCTTTCCGACTTTTCGATTTTTCCCAATACGATCTTATTATTAGTTCCGCTACTGGTGCCTACTTCCCCAATTCTTTGGACAAAAAATCTGCCAAATTAATTTGCTATTGCCACACCCCTCCCCGCTATCTTTACGGTCTAGCCACCGCTCGCAATCTCACCAAATATCCACTTCTCAATTTTGCCGCCCAATTCGCCAATCATTTCCTTCGTCTTCTCGATTTCAAATATGCCCAGAACGTCGACCAATTCATTGCCAATTCTTCCACCACAGCCAAACGTATCCAAAAGTATTATCGTCGCCCTTCTCTTGTCATCAATCCTCCAGTCGACCTCCCCACAGTCTCATCCCCCAAGTCAAAAGGGGAAGCGGCGAAGCCGAGGGGGATTTCATACTATCTCACCGGCGGCCGCCTTGCTCGTGCAAAGCGCTACGACATTGCCATCCATGCCTGCAATCATCTCAAACTTCCTCTCAAAGTTTTTGGCCGTGATTTTGCTGGTTTTGAATCCGAACTTCGCTCCATTTCCGGCCCAACTATCGATTTTCTTGGCGAAGTCGACCAACAACAAAAAGCTCAATTATTTCAGTCCGCCAAAGCTTTTATCTTCTGCTCCGACAATGAAGATTTTGGTATTGTTCCCGTCGAAGCCATGGCCTATGCCTGTCCTGTCATTGCCTACAAAAGTGGGGGAGTTACAGAGACTGTTCTTGAGGGCAAAACCGGTGTCTTTTTCGATCAACTCACTCAAG
This sequence comes from Candidatus Shapirobacteria bacterium, assembly GCA_003250375.1. GTDB lineage: Bacteria > Patescibacteriota > Microgenomatia > UBA12405 > UBA12405 > SZUA-533. The sequence continues at coordinate 1,436 of QKGR01000011.1, forward strand.
AATCTTGTTCTCAAGCCATCAAAAAATTTGAGTCTCTCAAAATCAAACCCCAAGATTGTCTTGCTCGTGCTCAAGAATTCTCAACCCAAAAATTCCACCAAAAAATAAAGGATCTAATCAAAACACTCTAATCACTAATTTTCCTGCGACTTAATCCATTTTTCCGCATCCAATCCCGCCCTACATCCATCGCCTGCCGCCACAATTGCTTGTCGGTAATCAACCTTTGTACAATCGCCCGCTGCAAAAATTCCTGGTAGGGAAGTCATGGTTCTATATTCCTCATTTCTACCCGTCAATATCTGTCCGTCCTCGCTCATTTCCACCAATTCTTTGGCAAATCCAGTAGCTGGGTTTCTTCCAATAGCCACAAACAATCCTCCAACTTCCAATACTTTTTCTTCACCTGTTTGATTGTTTCTAATCCTTATATTTTCTAAATTTTCCGCCTCACTTCCATCATTAATTCCTACCACTTCACTGTTCCACACCATTTCAATCTTTGGATTATTTAGTACCAATTTCTGTTGTGGAATTTGTGCCCTCAAACTATCCCTTCTATGGATCATATATACTTTTGTAGCAAATTTAGTCAAAAACTCAGCATCTTCAGCTGCCACATCCCCACCTCCCACTACCGCCACCACTTTATCTCTAAAAAACATTCCATCGCACGTTGCGCATCCCGAAATTCCATGTCCAATCAATTCTTTTTCTTTTTCAATCCCCAGCCACTTCGCCGAAGCTCCGGTTGCCACTATCACTGCTTTTGTCAAAAGTTTTTCTCCTCCTTCAAATTCCACTTCAAAATTAGTCCCACTTTCTGAAATCTGAGATCTGAGATCTGAGATCTTCTTCACCAATCCGCTTTTTATCTCCCCGCCCAAATTCTTGTACTGATTCATCATGTCCATCATTAGTTTCATTCCACCTGTCCCGTTTGGAAATCCAGGATAATTATCTACTGTTGTTGTAATTGTCAGTTGTCCGCCCGGCTGATTTCCCGAAACTACCACTGTTTTCATATCAGCCCGAAAATTATAAATTGCCGCCGTTAGTCCAGCTGGTCCCGAACCAATAATTATAGTGTCATATATTTTTTTCTCTTCCATATCCCAATTTTATCATCTCCCTTTCCTGCTATGATTGATAAATCTTACTCAATCATTAATAATAATTTAATCAATCTTCAACCATGTTTAAAAATTTAGAATTTAAAATTTAGTTTTGTGTCAAAAAGCTCTCGTCGTATTTTCACTTTCGTCTTCTCGCTTCTCTATCATCCTGGCTCTTTTGCTTTCTGGATCATGGTCAGATTTATCTCGGCTATTTTCCCCATGCTTTCTATTTATCTTTTTTCCAACATCATCAAACTTCTCGAAACTGGCATTTCCTATTCTCAAATTATCCCTCAGGTCCTCATCATCCTTTTTGTTCTAGTTATCGACAATTACACTCGTATTCTTTCAGTCCACAAGCTTCAATATTTAATCAGCAACACTGAATTTGCCATTCATAAGTTCATGATCAATGGTCTAAAATCAGATTCTCGCGATGAGCGCCACGCCTCAATTCAGGCCATTCGAAACTTTGGTGAAGCTGTCCGAGGCATGCTCGAGCTAATTCGTCAGCCAGGTATCGATTCTGTTGTTTCTCTTATTGTTATCCCTACTATTCTATTATTTGTCGACTTCCGCGCTTTTATTATAGAAATTTCCTACATTCTCGTCTATTATTTCACCGACATCTACACTACCCACAAATACACTCGTCTCAAAGATTTTCAGGATGCCAAGACCGAAAGTTACTATGCCGCCCTTGTCGACAACAACGACATCGAGCTCGAATCCAATGCCTACACTCGCCATTTTTATCGTCTCTGCAATTGGGGTTTCATCGAATGGTTTAGTCTCCAAAACATTGCTGTCTCCTTCTACAGCCTTAGTCTTCTCTATCAAATCTATCTCGTTTCTTCTGGCCAAAGTTTACTTTCCAATCTAGTTCTTGTCATGGGCTACATGTCCCAAACCCAAACTCTTCTCAACAATTTCTCCACCATCAAAGATCGCCTCGCCGACACTCAAGTTGCTCTCACTCGTCTTGCCAAGTCCGACCAAATCGCTGTCATCGACCTCGATGATTTAGTCTAAATCGACATCGATAGTAAAAAAACTTTTCCATTATTATTACTATTCCCGTCTCTACTTGCCCACACCCCCAAACAATTTATCGATTCGGCAGTCAAATCTCTGTTCTGTGGATTTACACAACAATTTTCGCATTTCATCAAATCCAATTCCCATCCTCCGTCTCCCGCCTTCTTTGTTTCCAACAAAAACATTGGTACTTCTTTCTCATGATCTTTTAAAATCTTCGAATACAAACCTCCCTTTATAAGTTCTTTTAATAGTATTCCCAAGCTTGCGCCTACTTTAGCCCTCCCTCCAAAATCATTTGCATTTTTTATCAATTCCTCATTTTCACCTTCAAAATTAAAAACAATATCTTTCTCTGTCGTAACTCCGTCCTCAATTATTGGCACTCTTATTACATACGCATTATGTTTATCTCCCTGACTACCAGTAAACCCTTCTGGCACCTGATATATCCCCGCCAAAGTCTGCCCCACATCTATTGTCATTTTTTCAAGTTCTACTGTTCCATTACCCCTACTTTGTGCTCTAGTGTACTCATAACTATAATTTCCACTTTCAACCATTCTGCTTACTGTCTCTCTTGCTCTCTCATCTTCTCTATCCTCCACCTCTGCATAAAATATTCTTCTTTCATTTTTTATTGAAAGATCAATAAATTCTTTGAAACCAATTCCAGTCATTACCCCTAATGCAAAACTAACAGCACTTTTTGTAAAATCTCTTCGACTCTTATCTACTCCCACAACAATATTTTATACCATTTCTCAAACCCAAAAATTAGTTCTTTGTTTTCTTATATCTAGTTCCAAGTTGCCTTTCCATTCTTGTCCGCACAAGTAAACCATTCTCTATTTTTCCATCAAAACCAACTTCACCAAATACCAATACGGCACATTCTCTAGATTCAACCGTCACCACTCCACCCCTAGGCAATACCATGCTTGCAGCAACTTCCAATACCGTACTGTCTCTTTTCATTCTTCCTGCAAAAATAGTACTTCCATCCTCAACATCTAAATCAAATCTTCCCCCTTGAGGTATTACCTGTTTCAAATATCCTCCAGAATCACCTTCTTGTAGTTTTTGTCTTCTTGTAAAATTTACAATTCGAGTATCTCGGGATTCCCAAGTTATTCCTGAGACAGATTCAAATATTATTTTCATATATTAATTATAATCCCATAATATATTTTCTGCTAAACTATCCTATGCCCGAGCTCCCCGAAGTTGAGACTGTTCGCCTCTTTCTCCAATCAAACATTCTCCATAAAACCATCATTAATGTCGAAATTATCAACGATTCTTCTTTTCATGGCGAACCCAAGCTCATTCTCAATTCACAAGTCGTCGATTTCCATCGCAAAGGCAAACAGCTCACCATTCTTTTCGACAATCAACTAGCTCTCATGTTCCATCTCAAAATGACCGGTCAGCTAATTTACATTCCCAGCAGCACTTCTTCACGAACTGTTTTGGGTCATCCCACCAAAAATGCCGCCACTTCTTCTCTCCCCGACAAATCCACTCGGGTCATCTTTACTTTTTCCGATTCATCCGTTCTTTATTTCAACGACCAACGCAAATTTGGTTGGGTTCGCCTCATCGATCCCAAAGATTTACCCCAACTTCAACTTTCTCTTGGTCCCGACATTCTCTCTCCTGAATTCACCTTTTCCTATTTCCAATCAGCCCTCAAAAAAACTTCTCGCCCCATCAAACTCGCACTTCTCGACCAACAAAAATTCGCTGGCATTGGCAATATCTATGCCAACGATGCTCTTTGGGAATCAAAAATTCATCCCCTCACCCCATCCAACCAAATCCCCAGTTCAAAGCTCCATTTACTTTATGATTCTGTTATCGATATTATCCAAGAATCCATCCAAAACGGTGGTTCCACCGCCAAGGACAACAAATATCTTCGTCCCGATGGTTCTTTTGGTCAGCATCAATTTCATTTCCGAGTTTACCAAAGAGAAGGGGAGTCTTGCTCTCGCTGCCATACTCCTATTCAAAGGCTAAAATTCGCCGGACGTTCTTCTTGGTTCTGTCCCAAATGTCAAAAGCTCTAATTTACTTTGTAATAATTTCATTTCTGTCTCGTATTATTAATGCCAACTTAAAAATTAATTGAAGTATGTCATCAAAAATATTCGTCTTTTCCTCTGCTGCCCTGTTATTACTTAGTCTTCCTAGTCCCAGCCTCGCCATCACTCAAAATTTTCGCCAAGAATTAGATCAAAATCGTATCGAAACTCAAGAAAAAATTCGAGAAATCCGTGAAGAATATCTGGACAAACTCGAGGAAATCAAAACAACACCTCGCCCCACTTCCACTCAAGAGCGTATTCAAACTCGCGATCAGGTTGTTGAAATCAGAAGAGAAATGAAAGCTACTATTTCCGGTGAGCGTCAAGAAGCCGCCCAAGAAAGAAGAGGTATTCTCTCTCAAGCCAAGCTCGGTATTGTCCAAAAAATTTACCAAAATTCTTTATCTTCACTTCAAAAGCGTTATGAATATCTAATTCAAACTCGCCAGAAGATCCAAGAGAAGTTGTCTCTTCGTGCCCAAAACGGTGCCGACGTTACCGAGTCTACCAACAAGATCAATCAAGCTATCGCTCTCGAAGCTACCTACAAGGAAAATCTAGCTGCTCTTGAAGCTAAATATCAAGAAATGCTAGTTTCCTAAGATCCTTTTAAATTTGTCTCAGAGCTTCGTCAGGCTGCCAACAAAGTCAACGACACTCTCAAACAAATCAGAAGTCTTCAGGTCCAAGCTCTCACTGCTGTTATCAATCAATAATTTAGTTTCTTCGCCCGCCACCAAAAGTGGCGGGCTAATCCTATCTTTTCTATGAAAAAACTACAATATTTAGCTTTAATCAGCCTTTCTTCTTTAGTTCTATCTGCCTGCACTCTCAACACTCCTACTCCAGACCAACCATCCTCGCCTTCCTCCGATGCTCAAGTTACTCCTACTGTTGAATACTCCAAAGCCAACACTGAATCCGAACTCCTCCAAGAGCTCAATCAAATGGACGATGTCGATCTTGGCACCGATCTCACCAAGCTCGAGACGGAATTATCTCAACCATAACCACAATCTAAGTTCCCACAAATCCTTCGTCAGAATTATAATCAGGCTTCCTATTATCGTAATTAATGCCGCCATTAAGGCAATTTTTTCCAATGGTTTTCTGTAATTATTATCAATTTTTTTCCACAGCACCACGCAAAAACTCATTGCCACCCCAAACAACCCTGCCAACCAGTAGGGGAATAGTCTTAGTAGCACTTCCACTCCTACTTCTCCCATCACCAGCAGTTCTCCTACATTTTTCAGTTGCCACCAATACACCAATATTCCCAATATTAAGCTACTCAGCACCAATCCCAAAATCACCAAACCTCTCAGGCTCTTATTCTTAATTTCAAACTTCCATTTTGGGATCATTCTTACTTCATTTTTCTCTATCTTTCGAAGTATTTTCTTTTTAGATTTTATTTTGCTCATCTTTTATTTACTTATTAACTTTCTTAATTTATCTTTTGCTCTTTTAATCAACACTCCCACATTGTTTGTCGTTGTTTCCAAAATATCTGCTATCTCATCATACGATTTATCTTCAAAATAATAAAGCCACACCGCTTCCTTATACTTCTCTTCCAAACTCTGAATTGCTTTGTGTAATTCTTCTTTTTTTTCCCTCCACACCTCTCTGTCTTCAATATTAATTGTCCCGTCCACCGTATTTTCCTCACTCCATTCACTCAATCGGCTTTCTTTTTTCTTTTTAATAAAATCAACTCCCACATTATGTCCAATTCTATAAATCCAACTCGAAAATTTTCTTCCCCTGTCAAAACTCTGAATTTTCTCATACCCCTTTATCAGCGTTTCTTCCACCAAATCTTCCACCACTTCTCCTCTCTGATTACAAATTTCCCTCAAGTATCTTTCTAGTTTTCCCCAGTACCTCTCAATAATCTCCCCATATTTTTCCTTCTCTCCTTTTTGTACTAGTAAAACAATTTCTTCGTCTTTCACACCTATATTTTACTATCTTCTACGTTATTTTTCCCCAACCTTCAAAATTTTATAAATTCACCCCTTTTTTCATGCTATCATAACTCTATGAACTGCAGCTGTCATTGTAATGGAAAATGTAAACTCCTCGGGGGTTTAGAGCAAAAAATTATGGATGTTATCTGGTCGTCCCCAGAGCCTCTCAAACCCCAAGAAGTCCTATTCAAGCTAGAAGGGGACTATGCCTACACCACCATCATGACTGTTCTCAAGCGCATGGCCGACAAAAAAATCCTCCATCGCCAACTCAAAGGCAAAGTCTACTATTATTCTTCCACCACCGACAAACAAACTTTTGCCTGCGAATGTCTCGCCGATCTTTTCGATCGTCTTTTCGATTCCTATGGTCAAGAATTAGTCACCAGTTTCCGCCTTTCCGCCCAAAAACACAAGATAAAAATTTAATATCCCGGCAACTTTTCACCTTTTATTGTCTCTTCTATATATTTCTCTGGATCGAATTCTATTCCAAATATCCTTTCTAAAAATATTTTTGCTACGTAGGCATTCCCTAATTGATTTGGGTGTTGTCTGTCAACCTCTCCTGCTTTTATTCCTTCAATTGGGTTTTCCTCTGAAATAAAAGTAAACAACCGACTCAAATCAAACTTTGAATATTCTTCAAACATATTTATTAATTCCGCT
>QKGR01000052.1 GCA_003250375.1 Candidatus Shapirobacteria bacterium
TAAGCCATCCATTAACACCAGCTTTCCTCAATAATTTATTGGCCTCATCTTGATCTCCTTTAGTCCAAAATAAAATTCTTGGAGCATTCTCTCCCAGCTTTATCTTAAGATGTGTAAGTAAACTTGGTAAGTAGTGTTGTTTTTCTCGGCCATACAGCCACTCTGTTATAAAATCATATCTTTTACCATTTCTTCCATATTCAACCAATCCATGTACATCAAACACTAGTAATGACATAAGTACCCAATGATATCTACAATACAAGCATCTTGTGCAAGAACAATGTTAGTTTTTTGTAAGAATTTACACAATTCCCTCAAGATCTTCGTTCTCCAGCTTTTTTCTTTCCCACTCATCCCAAATTTCAACAGTTGCTCTTGTGTCCCCATTCATTCGTGCTTCCGACAAATACTTAATTCCTACCTCCAAATCCAAAAGCATTTCATCCCTAAATTCCGGCTCCATTTCACCTTCAATACTCACCTTCATATTGGCAATATAATCTCTGTCTTCGTCGCTAAGATAGTTATTGTTTGTCATACTCCATAGTTTATCAAATCATTTAATAAGTTAAAATAAACTCAGTGCCAAGCAATCAGGATTTAAATTCCAAATTCCAATCTGAGTATCAAAAACTCAACCCAGAACAACAACTCGCCGTCGACACCATCGATGGTCCTGTCATGGTCATTGCTGGTGCCGGCACTGGCAAAACCCAAACCATCGCTCTAAGAATCGCCAATATTTTGGATAAAACTCAAACTCCACCCAGTAGCATCCTTTGTCTTACATTCACCGACAATGCTGCCATCAACATGCGTCAGCGATTGTTGTCAGTCATTGGCAGCACTGCCTATTCTCTCAAAATCCAAACTTTTCACGCTTTTTGCAACTCCATTATTAGCCAGTATCCCGAATATTTTCTTACCTCCACTCGCGATGCTCAGGCCGTCTCCGACATCAATCAAATTCAAATCATTCGCCAACTCATCGATCAGCTTCCTTCCGATTCTCCACTCAAAAACATTGCCTCTCCCTACTTTTATCAAAACGAAATTATTAAAAATATTTCCACTCTCAAGCGTGAGGCCATTTCTCCTCAGGATTTTTCACTTCTCATCGACAAGGCTAATACTTTTAGTCAAATTTCAACTCCAATCTCCGCCCAATTAGCCGAGCTTCGTGCCTCCCAAAAAACTCAAAATCAAATAGTTTCACTCGTCGAATCTTTGGCCACTCAAAACCAAATCGACATTGTCTACCGCACTCGTCTTCAACTTTTCCTTAATTATTTTCAACAATCGGAATTTACCCTCTCCCAGCTCAAGTCTCAAGTCCGATCCTTCATCGACAAAACTACTCAAAATCTTCAAAAACAATCTCATCTTCAGCAAATTTACCAGCAATATCAACAAGAACTTTCCGCCCAATCCCTCGTCGACTACGACGACATGATTCTCAAAGTCATTTCCGTTCTCCAGAACACCCCCACACTTCTTTCCGAAATTCAGGAAAAATATCAATACATTTTGGTCGACGAATTCCAGGACACCAACAATTCCCAGTATCAAATAATTAATTTAATTTCTTCCTCCCAATCCAATCCCAATCTTTTTGTAGTAGGGGACGACGATCAATCCATCTACCGTTTTCAAGGCGCCTCGGTGGAAAATATTTTTTCCTTCTACCAACAATTCCAAAAACACATCAAAGTCATCGTCCTCAAAAACAACTACCGTAGTCATCGGCTAATTTTGGAAACCAGCCAAAATGTCATCGGCAAGAACATCAATCGTATCACTAACTACATTCCCGATCTGGACAAATCGCTTAGTTCCGTCAGTCACTTCGACCCGGACCCCATCAACCTTTTTGCCGCCAACACTCCTCTGGAAGAAAACGAATTCATTGCCGACAAAATTTCAAAACTAATCAACTCCGGCACCTCTCCCGACCAAATCGCCGTTCTTTATCGCAACAACAAGGATATCCAAGAACTTCTGCCCCATCTTGCTCAAAAAAATATCAACTACCTCGTCTCCGACACTCGCAACATCCTTGGAACTCCAGAAATTATCCAATTAATTACACTATTCAAACTCATCATCGATCCCACCGACGAATTGGCCCTCTCCCAAGTCTTGTCTTCCTCCTATCTTAAAATCCCATCTCTTGCCCTATATCGCTTATTCCTGTACTCTCGTCGCCAACACCTACCACTCTCCCAAATAATTTCTTCCACCAAACGACTCAAAAAAGTTCCCATTAGCCGCCAATCCAAGCAAAAAATTTCCCAATTCGTCGCCAATTTGGCCATGTCGTCCCAGCAAATGGCCATCGACACCCCCGACACACTTTTCAACGACATTATCCGTCGTTTTTCCTACCTCGATTGGCTCCTCTCCCTCTCCAACATCGATCTTTTAAAACAACTCAATGGTCTCTATTCCCATCTCAAGCACAGTCTTTCCAATCAAAAAATTACTTTCAACCAATGGGTCGACGGCCTCAATCTTCTCATCGACAACAATCTCAGTATCAATTCTCTTCCTCCACTAATTACTGCCAAAAACTCCATCCGTGCCATGACTGTTCACAAGTCCAAAGGTTTGGAATTTGAGCATGTTTTCCTCTACAAAGTCCAATCCGGCAAATGGGATTCTGCTCCTTCCCGCAATTTACTCCAACTACCTCTCGGTGTTCTCAAAACCGACATTAGTCAAATTCTTGTCGACGCCGACACCGAAGAAGACCGCCGCCTATTCTACGTTGCTCTCACCCGGGCCAAGCAGCAAATCTACATTTCCTATTCCAAACGAAATCAAAACGACAAAGAACAATTGGTCTCTCTCTTTGTCAACGACATCGATCCTCGCTTAGTCGAGCAAATCGAATCAAGTCCCAATTCCGAATCCGACAGTCTTTTGCAATTTTTCTCACCCCAAATAAGCTCTCTTAAGTCCCCACCACTTGCAAATTATTTACAAGATTATCTCTCCAACAAATATCGTTTCAACATTACTCATCTTAATTCATACCATCGTTGCCCACTTTGTTTTTTCTTCAAAACCATTCTTCGCCTCCCATATCCCAAAACTTCCAGCCTTTCCTTTGGTACCGCCATCCATGGCGCCTTAGCCTATTTATTTGCCACTCTGCATTCCACCAATCAGCTCATTAGTCTCGATAAATTAACTCAAATTTTTATTCAAAATCTAAAACACGAAAATCTAAACCAAACTGACTTTAAACTCCTGTCCGATCGTGGCCAAAAACTACTTAGCGACTATTATTCCCACTACCAAGATCAATTTAGCCCCAATTGTTTAGTTGAACACGATTTCAAATCCTACAACATTCGTCTCAACGACATTCCCATCACCGGAAAAATCGACAAAATCGAAATCAACTCGGATAAAACCGCCACCGTCATCGACTACAAAACTGGCAAACCCGATTCAAAATACCAGCAACTTTCACCCGATGGTGATTATTTCAAACAGCTAGTTTTCTACAAATTACTCTGCGATCACACTCCCAATTTTCCTTATCAAATCAATTCCGGAGCTATCGACTTTGTCCAACCCAATTCCAAACAACAATTTGTCAAAAAACAATTTAATCTCACTCCTCAGCATGTCGAAATTTTATCCCAGGACATCAGTCAAGTTTGGCAACAAATTCAACAACTAAATTTTCCTCCCTCAGACGACTGTCCCGACGAGAACCATCTTCACCATCTTTGCCACAAATACTTCAAATAATTGACGATTGACTAGAAGCCCAAACTCCTCTTTAATTAATCAGTGAAATTGTCGAAATTATTCCTTTTATTATTGCCATTCCTCTCTCTTTTTCATATCTTCCCACATCCTATTCAAGCTGCTACTTCCACTTTCACAGTCACTGTCGGCAATTCTCCACCTCAATTTACTACTCAAGCCTACGAGTTGCCCACTTCTACCTATTCAAATCCTTCCAATGTCGGCGCCACCCTAAGCTTTGTTGCCACTGCCCAGGATCCCAATGCTGGTTCCTACTACCTCATAGTTTGTTCTTCAAACTCAGTCGTTCCTCACGATGGCTCTGTCCCTACCTGCACCTCTGCCCAATGGTGTATTTCTAGTGCTACGGCCAGCGATTCGCCAGCCACCTGTAGCCGCGATATCACTCTTTCCGAAACCCTCTCTCTTGATTGGTACGCCTTTGTCTGCGATTCTGCCGACACCAATGCTGCTTGCGGCGACGTTTCCGTCAACACCGGCGATTCTGGCTCTCCATACTTTATCAACAACCCACCTGCTTTTTCCGGTATTTCCAACAACGGTTCCTCCATTAGTATTGGAAGCACTGTCACTTGGACTCCAAATGAAGCTGCCGACTCTGACTTTTTCCCTCTTCCTGGAGGTGGTACTCTCCAAGATCAAGTCAGCCTCTTAGTTTGTAAAACTGCCGGTGTTTCCGGTACAACCTGTGATGGTGGCGCCAGCGACACCTATTGCCAAAGTGATTATTCCAATCTCAACCCCACCTGTTCCTATGGAATCCCTCCCTCTACTCCCACTGGCCTCAACCATGCTTATGTTTATATTTTCGATTCTCATGGCCTTGAATCCACTTGGGCCTATGATGGCTACGATAGTAGCTTTACTATTACCAATACCCCTTCTAGTGTTTCCTCAATTAGTATCAATTCTGGCCAAGCTATTACTCTCACCGAGGGTACTACCACCCCTGTCATCATTTCTGCCACCATTTCCGACGCCAATGGTTGCCAAGACATTTCCCAAGTCACTGCCCATCTCTACCGCTCCGGCGCCAACAAAGCTGTCTGTATTTCGGGAAATTCCAATAACAACTATTGTTACCCAACTCTTACTTGTACTGCCGTTAGTTCGGGCAATACCTGCGATTCTTTTCCCGACACTTCCGTCGATTACACTTGCACTGCCAATCTTTATTACTTTGCCGATCCTACCGATGCTCTCACTCAGTATTCTGCCGAAAACTGGCTTGCCACATTGGTCGTTGACGATTCATCAGCCACTACCACTGCCGATTCGGCTACTGGCGTTGAACTCAATAGCTTAGCTGCACTTTCTGTCGATACTTCCATCGACTATGGTACTCTGCAAGTTGGTCAGAAAAATGATCCCATCGACAAGACTACCACTGTCACTGCCACCGGCAATGTCGGCCTCGACTTGGAAATTTCCGGCACACAGCTAACTAGCGTTGGCAATACTATTCCCGCCTCGGCTCAGCATTATTATCTAACTTCTGTAGCCTACGATTCAGCTTCTACTCTCAGCACTTCAGCTACTTCTTTCGATTTTAATTGTCAAAAAACTACTTCTTCTGTCAATCCCGCCACCAAATCTTTCTACTGGGGAATTTCCATCCCTTCCGGCATTCCTGTCGGCAATTACACAGGCACTAACACAATTACAGCAGTTAAAAGTGAGGTAGCACAATGGTAAACAAAAAACTAATTTTCGTTCTCTTAACTTTTTTTGGATTGATTTCTCTTTTCACTCCACTTTCAGCCCTGGCTGGTTTTGGCGCTTCCCCGGCCACTCTTTTCAAAGAGAACATTGCCCCCGGTTCTTCTTTTAGTCAGGAAATAGTTGTCTCTCGCTCCAATCCCGATGAGGATGTTTACGTCATTCTCGAAACCGATTTGGGTCAAATGGCCGATTGGTTCACCTTCACCTCTACGCAGAAAGTAGTTTTTCCCAAGGGTGAAAATCGACTTAGTATTCCTTTCGATGTTCAAGTTCCTCTCAATACCGCTCAAAAAAGTTACACCGGAGCAATTCGCATCAAATCGGTTAGTATCCAAGAGCAAGACGGAGTCTCGGTCGCTCAAGGTGCCCGAGTCGACGTCAACTACATTGTCTCCAGCTCTCCTATCAAAGAATTAGAAGTCAAATCCATCGAACTTGAACCTAAATCAGAAAATCAACCCATAGTTGCCAAAATTACCGCCATCAATACTGGCAATGTCGATGCTTGGCCTACCAAAGTCACTCTCGACATTTACGACCTCAAAGATGTCTTAGTAAAATCACTAGAAACTACCGATCTTAGCGTAAATATCAATCAAGATCAACTCGACATCGACGCCAAACTCGCCCTTCCTCAAGATTTGCCTTCCGGCGATTATATTGCCTACACCAAGGTTTACATGGGAAGCAAGCTCCTCCGTGCCGAAAAATTACTCCTCAAAATTCTAGGTGCCAGCACAGTTATGGCTCAAGAACCTTCAGCCGTTTCCTATTCCGAAACTACCTATACCCAATATCAGCCTCTCACTCTCAAAGAAATAGTCTTCTTTATTTTATTCTTCATTATTTTGCTTCTAATCAACATCTTAATTTTGTATTTCCTCAAGAAAAGATGTCATGAATCCCGTTATAAACTTTGTGTCATCATCGTTATTCTCGAGCTCTTTATCGTCTCCATTGTCTCTTTCAATCTCTACATGAAGAATCGTCAGCTCGATGCCTACTATCCTCAAGTCAAATCGATGACCGATAGTCTAATTCCTACCGCCATGCCTGCCCAAAACTCAAATCTTACTGTCCAATCCACCTCTCAGCACAATGAATACAATATTTACCAAAAAGCTGACGCAAAATCTCAAATATTAATTAAAGCCCAAGAAGGCGATAATTTTCAGGTAGTTGAAGAAACTCCCGATTGGTATCGAATCAACCTTCCTTCAGGCCAAACTGGCTGGTTGTCCAAGAAAGATGTAATCAGTCGGCAATAATATGTTCATTGCCCTCTTATCTATTATTTTTGTTTCTTTCCTTCTCCCGGTAGGGGTTTTTGCCGACACATCCACCAGTAAAGTTTATGTGGTCAATCCCACTTCTGAACCCACTGCTACTCTTACCCCTACTCAAACTCTTACTCCCACTCCCACCACCGTCAACCACCCACCAGTTTTTACCTACCTAACTTACAACTCCCAAGCTGAGGTTGATTCCTACATCACCTGGATTTCTACTGCTTCCGACCCCGACGCCAACGACATGGTCAAGATTGTCGTTTGCTCCTCCCCCAATCTTGTTTCCGGAGTCTGCCAAGACAATACTCTCTGCCAAAGTGGCTATGTTGCTGGTAATCCTACCTGTTCTTACAACATTCCCTATGGTACTCTCCCCGGCGACATTACTGCCTACGCTTTTATTGTCGACAAACATGGCACTCCCGCTCTCGACACCAATAATATTTCCGCTACTCAATTTTCTGTCCAAAATTCCGGACCCCTAGCTTCCAACATAATTCTTAATCAACATCGACCAATCTTTCTCACCGAAGGCTCCACTACTCAAGTCGATGTTGTCTCCATCATTCTCGACCCCAATGGTTGCTCCGACATTTTTTCCGTCGAGGCCTCGCTCTATCGATCAGGTCTAAGCTACGACAACTGCAATCTCCTCTCCCAAAATAATTCTCATAGTTGTTTTTCAAATTTAATTTGCCGCCCTAGTTCGGCCTGTTCCGATTCTGCTTATCAAAATTACACTTGTACTTTCGATCTTCCATATTACACCGATCCTACCGACATCAACACTCCTTACCAAGACCAAGAATGGTTGGCTACTATCAAAGTTCAGGACAAATACTTGGCATCCGACATAACTCATGCTGGTAGGGGAGTTGAGCTAATCTCTCTTGTTGCCATGGAGATTCTCAATCATTCCGCCAGCTCCAATCCCGCCTTTACCAGAGAAATTTCTTTTATTCCCACTGGCAACGTTGGTCTCGACTTGGACATTTCTAGTAGCGGCCAATATCAAAAATTCACCACCAGATCCAACTCTTCATGGGACAACTCTCTTCAAATTAGTTCCACCAATCAGGAAGTCGAACTCGACATTCCCAAGCCCAACTCTCTTGGTCAATCCGACAACAATAAACTTTGGTGGGGTCTAAGCTTACCCTCTTCCGAAACGGCCGCAAACTATAAATCGACTACTAATTTCTTTGCTGTTCGAGGGGAGGTCGGTCAATGGTAATTTTTATCATCATCTTCTTTACTTTCCTTTTTCTACACAATCCTAACTCGACATTTGCCCAATATTTACCCCAAATAACCAGTATCGATCTGAATTCAGGCCAAAATATTTCCCTCATCGAAAATTCCACCACCTCAGTCTCCTGGTCGGCCACTGTGTCCCATCAGGATGGCTATGCTTCTATTTCTTCCTACAGTGGCAAACTCTATCGTTCTGGTATTGCCAATGGTAATTCCTGTACTCCGGACAATTATAATTGTTATCAATCGAGTTCTTGTTCTCTTTCTAATTGTGCTGGCACTACCTGCACTCTTAGTTGCTCTGCCAACCTGCAATATTATGCCGATGCTACCGACGCCACCAGTCAATACGCCTCCGAATCTTGGCTCGCTGCCCTTACTGCCATCGATGTTTCTTCCAATTCCACTACCGAAATTAGTTCTCCCGATCTTGTCGATATTAACTCGCTTTCGGCCATCAATCCCGATTCTTCTGTTTCTTTTAGTACTATGAGTGTTAATTCCGACACTGGTTCCAGTGGTCAGTCTGTATCACTTCAAAATTCCGGCAATCGCGATGTTGACCTTAGTTTTTCTTCCTCCGATTTTTGTCTCGATTATCCCACTTGTTCTACTCAGGCTGGTCGCATTCCCATCGAAAATCTTCGCTACGGTACTTCCCCCGACTTTTCCCTTGGCACCACCATGACTTCCACTCCCACCAATTACTCATCTGTTTCCAGGCTTGCTTCTACTAGTCTATATTTTGGTCTTCAAATTCCTACTGCGAAAACCCCGGGAACATATTCCACCACTGTCACTGTCGATGCCTCTATTAATTCTCTTCGCCCCGACGGGGCTCAATGTTCCCAAAATTCCGATTGTCAAAACAATAGTTGCCTCGCTTTCTATCGCGACTACGATCTTGATGCTCTCGGTGGCGTCACTTCAGTTTCTTTTTGTTCCACTGGAACTCCTCCTTGGGGCTACGTTGCCACTTCCACCGATTTAGACGACTCTACATATTGCCCCAATCTTGCCTACAATCCTGGCACTTGTCAGAAATGTAGCCAGGGCTCTGTTGTCATCCAAACTTCTGCTGAGGATCTTTTTGGCCAATGTTCCACCGCTTCAGCCACCTGTGCCTCTACTTGTACTCTTTCTGCTCCCACAGGCAATTGTAGTGGTTCCACCGCTTCCTGCGACACCAATGGTGACACAAGTTTTGTTGCAGCTGGCAAGGTTTGTTCTGGGGGTTCTCAAGTCGATGCTACTTCTCAAGCTTTGTCTTGCAATAATTCTGTCAACAACGTTTGTTCTGCCGGTTCTTGTGGTGGCTACCAGCAGTTTGCCGAATGTAATGGTGCAGGAGCCTGCGACACAAGTTATACCTCAAATTATCAACAGCAAGATATTGTTGCCTCAGCCGGCAACGTTCTCGACATATCTTGTAACCAATCCGCCTCAGCCTGTGCTTCTGGCGCCACCTGCCAAAACGACTCCTTCTGTGATGGCGTCGCTTCCACTTGCCCTGCTCTCACCAATAAGCTCGATGGCGAGCTTGATAATCGTTGCACTACCACTAATTGCAGTTCGTTTATTTGGGGCTTAGATCCAGATTTATGCTTCCGTGCTCAAAGTTCTAGTCTCAATGGCGCTTGTGATGGCTCAGGTTCTTGTTATTCCAATTTTACCGACGTCTGCCAATCTGGTACTGATCTTGTCACTGAGGCTATTTGTGGACTGGGTTGTGTCAACTACACTGCTTGTATCCAAGGTACAGCTGCCACTCTCGTAAATGCCTGTTATATCGATGATCTAAAGCATGGTTGCGACATTGGTTATACTTGTTTAGACACCGGTTTTTGCCATATCAACGAAATTCCTCCATCTCCTACCGGTTCTGAAATGTAAATCAGTTACAATTAATCTATGTCTACTTTTATCTACATTTTCATCGGCCTCATTACTGGCCTTGCTGCCGCCCTTGTTGTCGCTTTTATTTTTACCAAAAAAAATCAAGCCAATCCCGATCAACTTTCCGAAGACTTTTTCAACAAATTCAACCAGAAATTTCCCGAAATTCTCAATCAGGCCAACAACAATCTCATAACTCTTGCCAACCAAAAGATCGGCACCGATCTTCAGAACAAAAAAGACTCCATCCAGGAAATGGTCAAGCAAGTTTTGGAAGAAATGAAAATCAATGCCACTAAGCTCGAGCAAGCTGAAAAAAATCGTGTTGGTTCTTTCGAAAGTCTCCGTGAGTCGCTTGAAAATAACCGCAAAATAACCGAACAACTATCCACTACTGCCGAAGGCCTCAAAAAAGTCCTCAGCAACAATCAAACCCGTGGTCAGTTTGGTGAACAAATTGCCGAAGATTTGCTCAAAATTGCTGGATTTGTCCCCGGAGTCGACTATCTTAAACAGTCTGCTGGCGAAGAATCGCGTCCCGATTTCACTCTTCTTTTGCCCGATAGTACCAAAATCAACATGGACTCCAAATTTCCCTATGCCAACATTGTCAAAATGAGCGAAGCTGAGGATCGTTCCCAAAAAGACGTCTTCCTTCGCGCCTTCGCCCAAGACATCAAAACTAAAGTCAAAGAAGTCAGTTCCCGTAATTACATCAACCCCGAGGATAAAACCGTCGACTTTGTCATTCTTTTTATCCCCAACGAAATGATCTTTAGCTTTATCTACGAAAATTTCCCCGAAATTTGGCAGGATGCCATGGCCAAAAAAGTAATTCTGGCTGGTCCTTTTAGCTTTACTGCCATTTTGCGTATGGTTCGCCAAGCCTATGACAACTTCCGCTATCAGAAAAACATTCAGGAAATTATTACTCAAATCAAACTTTTCGATCGTGAATTCGAGAAATACAACGAGGAGTTCGTCAAGCTCGGTTCCAAAATCGACGGTCTTTCCCGCCAATACAACGAAATCAACACTACTCGTACCAACAAACTAGTCCGCAGCATCGACAAAATCAAGCTCGAAAGTCCCTCCGACGATGCTGCCAATCAAAAATTAATCGACCTATGAGCCCGCTTTTATCCCTCAAAATTTTTTCCATTCCTCTTTCCCTCACTGCCATTGCTCTATATTTTTCCTATGTTTCACCAAATTATTTTGCCTCCCAACTTATTTTCTTTATTCTTCTGATGCTCATAATTCTTTATAATTTCTTTCTCTACTCCCATCGCCTAAAACTCTCAATTCTAGCCTCAATTTACCTTACTTCCATAGTCCTAATGCAATTCATCGGAATTTTAAATATCATAAATATGACCTTACTTACCGGGCTTACACTCTCAGCCTATTTTCTCATCCATCCTCGATTATCCTCTTGACAGCACTTAGCAGTCGGCTTATTATATTGCTAATATATGGCCGATCTAACTCAACGACAAGTAAAAATTTTAAAATGTATTGCCGAGGAATTCATCGAAACAGCCACCCCGGTTGGCTCTGAAACTTTGGAACGAAAATTCTCTTTGGGTATCTCTTCTGCCACCATCCGCAACGAAATGTCGGCTCTCACTCAAATGGGCTATCTCAAAAAATCCCATCTTTCCGCCGGTCGTCAACCTACCTCTCTTGGGCTCAAGTATTATGTCCGCAATCTCATGGTTCCCAAAAATCTTTCCATTACCGAAGAAGTCGGTGTCAAAGAAAAAATTTGGGACTATCGCAATGAATTCGATAAATTAATCCGCGAATCCACCCGCGAACTTGCTTCCCGTACCCGTTCCATGGCCATCGCCACTTCCGATCAGGGTGCCATCTATAGCTGTGGTGCCTCCAATCTTTTGGAAGAACCCGAATTCTTCAACATCGACGTTACCAAAGCCGTTCTTTCTTTAGTCGACAATTCCAACTATTGGTTTGAAATCATCAACCGCTCCACCAGTCTCGAAGGTGAAAATGTTGTCCACCTTCTGATTGGCGAAGATTTGGGCATGGAACATCTCGAACCTTGTGGTTTTATCTACCAACGCTATCAGGCAGGTCCTCACCAAGGTATTCTTGGTATTGTCGGTCCGGCTCGTTTTAAATATCAACAAGTTGTCCCCATTGTTGATTATTTCGCCGAGCTCATTTCCGCCCTCTCTCGTTAATCACTTTTTAATCTTTAAAATTTAAAACATCATCAGTCTTAATAGGTCAAACTACATATGACAAAAGTAAAAATCAAAAAAACCAAAATCGACGACTCTCAAGTCCAGGACCTAAAAGAACAATTAGCCCGGTCCTTGGCCGACTATTCAAACCTCGAAAAACGCATTGAATCCCAACGACAGCTCTTTGCTACTCTAGCCACCACTTCTATTGTCGACAAAATGCTCTCAGTTTTGGACGATTTTTACCTTGCCAACGACCATCTAAAAGATGCTGGTCTCAAAATGGCCATCGACAAATTCGTTGCCGTTCTCAAAACCGAAGGCGTTGAAGAAATTCAAAGCATCGGCCAGGAATTCGACCCAGCCTCCATGGATTGTGTCGATGTGGCTTCTGGTCCCCAGAATCAAGTCGTTTCAGTTCACAAAAAAGGTTACAAGTTAAACGGTCAGGTCATTCGACCTGCCCAGGTTGTTGTCGGTAAAGACGACAATCAAAACTAATTATTATCATTATTTAAAAAAATTATGCCAAACACACAAAAAATCATCGGAATCGATCTTGGTACCACCAATTCGGCTGTTGCCGTCATGGAAGGCGGTACTGCCAAAGTTATTCTTACCTCTGAAGGTCGCAATACTATTCCTTCAGTTGTCGAACCAGTCAAAAACTTGGTCGGCGATCTGGCCAAGCGCCAAATGGTTCTCAATCCTACCAACACTTTATATTCAATTAAGCGTCTTATTGGTCGCCGCATCGACGATGCTGAAGTCAAAAAGACTCAATCCATGGTTTCCTACAAAATTGTCGCCGGTCGCGACAATATGGCTGCTGTCCAAATAGGGGATAAGGTCTACACTCCTCAAGAAATTTCCGCCAAAATTCTTCAGAAAGCCAAGGCCGATGCTGAAAAATATCTTGGTGAAAAAATCAACGATGCTGTCATTACCGTCCCTGCTTATTTCGACGACTCCCAGCGCCAAGCCACCAAACAAGCTGGTGAAATTGCTGGTCTCAATGTTGTTCGTATTGTCAACGAGCCAACCGCTGCTGCTTTAGCCTATGGTTTGGACAAAAGAAAGAAAGGTACTATCGCTGTCTACGATCTTGGTGGTGGTACTTTCGACATTTCCATCCTCGAAATTGGCGATGGTATTTTCGAAGTCAAATCTACCAATGGCGACACTTTCCTTGGTGGCGACGATTTTGACCAAAGAATTCTCACTTGGCTTTTGGATGGCTTCAAATCCGAACACGGTGTTGACCTCAGTCAGGATCCTCAAGCTCTTCAGCGTGTCCGTGAGGCCGCCGAAAAAGCCAAAATTGAATTGTCATCCTCCATGGAGTCTGAAATCAATTTGCCCTTCATTACCCAAAAAGATGGCCAGCCTTTGCATTTGACTGTCACCCTCACTCGTTCCAAGCTCGAGCAATTAGTCGATGATTTAATTCAAAAATCACTCGATCCTGTCAAAAAAGCATTGGCCGATGCTGGGGTAGAAAAATCTCAAATCGACGAAATTCTTATGGTTGGCGGCATGACTCGTATGCCCAAAGTCCAGTCCACTGTCAAAGATTTCTTTGGTAAAGAGCTCAACAACACCATTAATCCCGACGAAGTCGTCGCTATTGGTGCTGCCGTCCAAGGTGCAGTTCTTACCGGTGAGGTCAAAGACGTGGTTCTCCTCGATGTTACTCCTCTTACTCTCGGTATCGAGACTGCCGGCGGTGTCCGCACTCCTCTAATCGATCGCAACACCACCGTTCCTACCAAAAAATCACAAGTATTCTCCACCTATTCCGACAATCAGCCTCAAGTTGAAATCAACGTTTTGCAAGGTGAGCGCCCCATGGCTGCCGACAACAAAACTCTCGGACGTTTCATTCTCGATGGTATTGCTCCCGCTCCTCGTGGTGTACCTCAAATCGAAGTCACCTTCGACATCGATTCTAGCGGCATCTTGAGCGTTTCCGCCAAGGACAAAGGCACCAACAAAGAGCAAAAGATTACCATCCAAAATGCTACCAATCTTTCCGAAGAAGAAGTCGAAAAGATGAAGAAAGATGCTGAATCTCATGCCAGAGAAGATGAAGAGCGCAAGAACTTAGTCGAATCCAAGAACAAATTGGATGCCACTATCTTCACTGCTGAAAAATCTCTCAAAGACTTTGGCGACAAAGTTAAGGCTGAAGATAAGGCCAAAATCGAAGAAAAACTTAAGGAAGCCAAAGATCTCTTGGCCAAGCCCGAAGCAACTAAGGATCAAATGGACAAATCTTCCGAAGAACTAAGCCAAATCCTTCAAACAATTGGTGCTGCTGTCTACCAACAGGATCAGGCTGCTCAAGCTGGCCAAGCCGCTCCTGGCGGTCCAGAGCCAACAGACTCAGCCGATTCTAAGGACAAAAAAGATAGTAAAAAGTCCGATTCCGAACCTGAAGAAGGCGAAATCGTTTCTTAATTTAACTCTAAACGGGCGGACCTGGGCTTCCATGTCCGCCCGTAATTCAAGAACATAAAGTATAATTAGTCCAAAATGAAACGCGATTTTTACGAAATACTCGGGGTGCCCAAGGGTTCATCCAAAGAAGAAATCAAAGCAGCCTACCGCAAGTTAGCGCTCCAATTTCATCCCGACCGCAATAAATCTCCCGACGCCGAAGAAAAATTCAAGGAAATCAACGAAGCCTACGAAGTTCTCAGTAACGATCAAAAAAAGCATGCCTACGATCAATTCGGTCATGCCGCTTTCGATCCCAATGCCGGACCTTTTGGCGGCGCCGGTCGCACCTACAGTCAGCAAAGCGGTCCTTTCACCTACACCTACTCCCAAGGCGGCAACCCTTTTGGTGCCAATGCTGACTTCGATTTTGGTGGATTTAGCAATCCTTTCGACATTTTCGAACAGTTTTTTGGCGGATCTTTTTCCGGTGCTCAGTCCCAAGGTCGACGCCTCAACACCTACAAAGTCCAGTTAACTTTCCTCGAAGCTGCCAATGGCGTTGAAAAAGAAGTTAATATCGACGGCAAGAGCCGAAAAATCAAAGTTCCTGCCGGCGTCGACGATGGTCAGCGAATTCGTTTCAACGATTTCATTCTCTACATCGACGTCCTCCCCGACAAAGTTTTCCAACGCGACGGCAACGATGTTTTCGTCAATTCTGCCATTACTTTTGCCCAAGCCTCTTTGGGTAGCGAAATTGAAGTTCCCACTCTCGATTCAAAAAATCTCAAAGTTAAAATCAAAGCCGGCACTCAGCCCAACACTCTCATTCGTCTCAAGGGTAGGGGAATCAAGGATGTAAATGGCTATGGTCAGGGTGATTTTTACATTCGTATTATTGTCCAAGTCCCCACCAAGCTCAACAACCGCCAAAAAGATTTACTTAAGGAATTAGATTTATAATAAATTATGGTCGAATCTAGTAGAGGTTTACTAGAATCTATAAATAACATAGTTATTAATGAGGCCAAACCACTTAGGTCTGTTGATATTAATCCCGATTTACTCAAATCCCAATTAGAGTCAGCAGGGTTCAATATGGAACTAACTCCACAACATACCGAGTCGCTTAAATCAAGCAAGTTTCGTAACTACGAAGAGGATAGGGGAATTGCTATGGCCCATGTACTAGGCGAAAAACAAGATGATTTTGAAACTTTCATAAAAAATCTTTGCAGTGGTTATAGATTCTATATCGGTAATGATAGGGCAAGGGGAGCCCGACAATTTATGGCCGACTTCATTTCAGTTGCCGTTGGAGCCATGTCTCAAGAAGACTTTTGTACAAAAACAAATCGTAGAGTTCTAAAAGCAAGATATAATGAAGCACGCTATCCAGTAAAACTAAGTAGCACAGATCTCAGTCAAGAAAGAATCCAAGAAATTGAACACAATCCAGATAATAAGAATTTTCTTGGATTAGGTGAACTAACTGCCATGCCCCTTTTTGCTTTCGGAAAAATATTGGAATTCGCTTCAACCGGAAAGGTACCCGAATAACTACACATACTTTTATAGACATTCTGCCTGAATTACACTATAATACTCCCATCAGTTAAATTAGGGTATACAAAAGAGGTGGGGGCAGGTCTGTCCCCATTTTTATTTCTACCCAAAGGAGCAACATGGATCTAAAAAAACTACCAAAAACAGAATTTGCCGCTGCTGTGGCCCAAATCGCCGGAGAAAGGGATATTGACGCTCAATCAGTTCTCGACTCAATCGAACTTGGCTTAATTTCCGCCTACAAAAGGGACCAAAAAGAACGTGGTGTCATTGTCGACGAAGAGGCTCAATTCGAAGTCGAACTTGCCCCAGAGACAGGTTCTTTCAAAGTTTTCCAAATTGATGGCGATAAGCGCAAAGATGTCACTCCTCCAGGTTTTGGCCGAATTGCCGCCCAAACCGCCAAGCAAGTCATCGATCAAAAAATCTACGAAGCCGAAAGGGACAACATCGTCGCCGACTATCAGAACAAAATTGGTTCTTTAATTCATGGCGTCGTCCTCCACGTCGATCCCTACAAAACATCCGTAGGCATCGGCAAAACCGAGGCAATTCTTCCCAAAGAAGAGCAAATCAAATCCGAAACTCTTCCTCTTGGTGCCAAGAATCTCTTTCTCATCAAAGCTATCGAAGAAAATCAAATCACCGGCAAAAAGGACATCATCCTTTCCCGCCGCGACCCTATGTTTGTCAAACAGCTCATAATTAGAGAAGTTCCCGAAGTTGCCAATCGCACTGTCACCATCGAGAAAATTGCCCGAACTGCCGGCGAACGCACCAAAGTCGCCGTCTTTTCCACTCAGGGTGGCATCGATCCCGTTGGTTCCTGTATTGGCCAAAAAGGCTCCCGAATTCAGGCAGTCCTCAACGAACTTCCCGAAAATGAAAAAGTTGATGTTATTCTTTTTTCCAAGAATTTATCACAATTTGTGGCCAATGCTCTTTCCCCGGCCCAAAAAGTTAATGTTGTCTCGGTTGGCAACGGATTTGCTACAGTCACCGTACCTTCCGATCAATTAGCATTAGCTATTGGTTCTGGTGGCGAGAATGTCCGCTTGGCTGGTGTCCTTGTTGGCTTGGAAATAAAGGTAACCGAAGAAAAGTAAGCTCCCCCTTGCTTTACCTTACAATTTAATCGAAATTTTATGTCAGATATCACTTATCGTCCGCCAATCGTTACTGTTATGGGCCACATCGACCATGGTAAAACTTCCCTTTTGGACAAAATCCGTTCGGCCAATGTCTGGCGTAAGGAAGCTGGTGGTATCACCCAGCATATCGGTGCCTATCAGGCCGCCGTTAAGCAAAAAAATGTTCCCGATCGTCTAATCACCTTCATCGACACTCCCGGTCACGCTGCCTTCATCAACATGCGGGCTAGGGGAGCTCAAATCACCGACATGGTGGTCCTCGTTGTAGCTGCCACCGAAGGCATCATGGCTCAGACCAAAGAATGCATCACCCATATCCAAAAATCCAACCTTCCTTTTATCGTCGCCATGAACAAAATGGATCTTCCCGGCGCCGCTCCCGACAAAGTCAAAGGTCAGCTGGTTGAACTTGGCTTTACTCCCGAAGAATATGGTGGTCAAATCGCCGTCATACCGGTTTCTGCCAAAACAGGCGAAGGTATCGACAATTTGCTCGACATGATTCTTCTCAATGCCGAAATTCTCGAACTCGAATCCCAGCCCAAGGCTCCTCTTGAAGCAGTTGTCATCGAATCCAAAGTCGATCCCCGTCGAGGTCCTGTAGCCTCCATCATCGTTCGCCAAGGCACTCTCAATTTTGGCGATCAAATCTTTGCCGGCTCCATCAGCGGCAAAGTCAAGAATATGGTCGATTACACCGGTACTCAAATCAAATCTGCCGGCCCATCCACTCCAGTCGAAATTCTTGGCTTCGAAAAAGCCCCGGCTGTTGGAGCTACTATTACTACCGAAAAACAGGAAGAAGAAGTCTCTGAGGACAAAAAACCGCTGGCTGCCTACACCATCAACGGCGAGGAAGCCAAACGCCTTCCCATCATTGTCAAAACCGATGTTGAGGGTACTCTCGAGGCTCTCCTGGGCACCTTTTCCGACGATGTCCAAGTCATTTTCTCCGGAGTCGGCCCAGTCACCGACAACGACGTCTTCATGGCTCAAACTGCCAACGCCCAGATTTTTGCCTTCAATGTCTCCACTCCTGGCTTCATCAAAAAGCTAGCCGAGAACAGTAAGGTTAAAATCTTCGAAAGCCGCATTATCTACGAAATTATCGACGAAATTCAAAATCAGGTTCTCCACATTCTCGAGCCTACCATCGACGAGACCGTCCTAGGTGAGGGGACTATCATTGCCGAGTTCAAAATCGACAAAGTCCGCATCGCCGGCATCAAGGTCAGCAAAGGGCTCATTTCCAAAGGCGACCTCATCCATCTCAAGCGCGACGGCAAAATCATCAAAGACACCAAAGTCGAAGGTATCCACCAGGCTAAGTCGGTCATCGATTCCGCCAAGGCTGGCCTTGAGTGTGGCATGACTTTTAGACCTTATATTGACTTTAAGCTAAATGATGTTATAATAGCCTATAAGAATTAGTATTAGACATGAGTAGAGCTAATTCAAGCCTATTTGAGCCAAATACTAAGACAGTTATTGAAAGCAGGACAATAATGAAAAACTATAACACCCAACCCATCAAAGACCTCATCGACCAGGCCAAAACTGCCTTGGTTGTCGTTCCTCAGCTTAATGTCGACTCCATCGGCGCCGCCTTGGCTTTGGCTATCTCTCTCAACAAGAAGAATATCCAAACCAAAGTTTTCTGCCCTCAAAAACCCGATCAAAACTACTCCAAACTTAGTGGCTTAGAATTACTTTCCGAAACTGTTGAGGCTAGCGACTTAGTCGTTTCCGTCACCTATCCTTTGGATCAAATCGAAAAAGTCTCCTACAACGACGATGGTGGTAAGCTCAATTTGGTTGTCGAAACCAAAACCGGAGCTCCAAAAATCGAAAACAATCAAATTGCTATCCAAAGTGGCTCTGCCAGCGGTGATGTTTGCTTCATGCTCGGCGATGAGTCTACTCTTGGCGACAAAGCTTCCATGGTTAGCAAGGGCAACTGGGTTCATATTTCTCCTGTTGCTGCTCAAAAGCCTTGGGCCAAAGCTACTTTAGTCGACCCCGATGCTCCTTTCTGCGAAATCTTCACTTTCCTTTTGCCTATGCTTGGCTTGGAAATCGACATCGATTCCGGCAAGGATCTTCTTATTGGTCTTAGAGTTGCCACTCAATCCTTCTCGGTCAACGTTTCTCCCGAAACTTTCGAAGCTGGTGCTATCAATTTGAAAGCCACTCAGCCTCCTGAGGAAACTACTCCCAACGCTTTCGACAATCAAGCTCCTATTGAGGCCATCGAACGTGGTGGATCTGCTCCTGCCGACGCCGGCCAGAACAAACCCAACCCCAATTCCATGGTTTAATATAAATTTCTTAAAAAATGACAGAAAAAGTCGCATTCAAAACACCAGGTGCTCATGATAAAACGATAGTCGAAATTCCAGGTACATTTGATATGCTTGGTTTAAGAAGGATCGTCAATGCGGCAATTCTACCTGGAGGTCTTAAAGGCAATACTGCTACTGTTGCGGATAAAGCTTCTGCATATCTTTTGGCAATGAGTGATGAAGCGGCTCTTGCTGCTTTAGAATTACCTCTCAGTGTTGATGTTACACATGGAGAGCTTTTAGACCTTCAAACTTTAGCTGGAGATAAAACTATCGATAAACAGTATCTCGAGTTACGTACCCAAAGAAGAACAGAATTGACTAAAGCTAGAAGCACCAGAGCTAGATAATAAACTATCCCGTCTGAAAACATCCGTTAACAAATATCCTTCCTGTATAATCTGCATATGGCAGAAAGTCTTGTCCCTTTGAGCAAACGTAATTTGATGTTTAATGTCAGGGATAAATTAATAACTTTGAAACTCATACCCATAGATTGTCCAAAGACAGCCTGTCTTCGACTTAAACGAATCGAAATAAATGAAAATAAACAAAGAACCACGGTTACTGCATCGCTGAGTCCACCTAAAGATACTGATATATGTAGACGGAATTGTGCTGGTCTAGGCAATCGAAGTCGGTATTTTGTGCTAATCCAGCATGATAATGAAGAAGTCCAGGCAGAGGCAGTTTGGAACTCCCAGGTCAGAACCTAATCTAGTCATGCTACAATCATCCTCGTGTCCAAAGAAAAGCCAGAATTTCACCTCCACAAAGCCGATGCTGTCAGAGCTATTCGCAATACCAGATTTGTCGTCGCCTCTATTACTGGTGCCGCCGTTGGTTTTGAGCTCAACTCTCCTTCCGAAGCTACAGAAACACTCATTTTAGCCGGATTCACCACTCTATTTGTACTCGATTACGTACTCGCAAAATATACCGACGATAATCTGTATCGGACCGCTGCCTCCGACATACTATCCATTGCCACTTCTGCCGTAATTGCCAGTGGTTCTGAGACTCGTCATTCTTTATTAGTAATTTCTGGTATTGTCGGATCTGCAACCAACTATCATTTCAACTACGTCCAGCCTCAAATCCGCTACGTCAAAGATTAGCCACATATTTGTGCTATAATAGCCTCGACACCATTACATCGGTTTTTCGGGAGCCATTCCGAAATTTATAAATTCACCGATTATGGCGTTTATTAAATATGGCATTAACTAAAGACGAAAAAGCCAAACTTATTACTAAGTTTTCCCAAGCCAAAGGCGACACTGGTTCTCCTGAAATTCAGGTAGCCATTATCTCCGCTGAAGTTGATAAACTCCAATCTCATCTTGGCGACAATAAGCACGATTCTCCTGCCAAAAGAGGACTTCTTGCCAAAATTGCCAAACGACGCAGATTGCTCCGCTATCTTTCTTTGCACAGCGCCGAAAGATATCAGAAAATTATCAAAGAGCTTGGTCTCAAAAAATAATTTATGCAGCAATTCCTTTGCTGCGTTCAGGGTGGCCTCCAAAGGCTATCTTGACCGAAGCAAAGGACCTTTTTGGAGTCTTTCCTCGTTTCTTTGAGAATTACATCAATATGTTATTCTGACAGAAGCGATTTATCCCGATTTTACATCGGGAAGAAACTCCAACAATCAACCTTGTCTTCTGCTTCGATTTATAGTTTAGAATTAGATAATGAAAAGAATATTCAAAGATCTCGAATTTAATGGTCAAAAAATTACCCTTGAGACAGGTAAAATCGCTCCTCAAGCCAATGCTTCTGTCTTGGCCACCATGGGCAAAACTGTCGTCTTAGCCACCGTTGTTATGGGCAAAGTCGACGAATCAAAGGATTATTTCCCCCTACAAGTGGAATTTGTCGACAAACTTTATGCCGGCGGCGTCATCAAAGGTGGTAAATGGATCAAAAGGGAAATGAACCCTTCCGACACCTCAATTTTGTTTGGTCGTATCATCGACCGTTCCATCCGTCCTCTTTTCCCCAAAGGCTTCCAGAATGAAGTTCAATTAATCGTCACCGTTCTTAGCAACGACAAAGAGAACGACGTTGTCATCCCAGCCTTCATCGCTGCCTCGGCCGCCATTACTATTTCCGACATTCCTTTCAATGGTCCTGTTGCCATTGCCAGAATCGGTCTTCTCAACGATCAATTAGTTGTCAACCCCACTCTTTCCCAGACTAAAGAATCCAAAATGGAATTATTGGTCTGCACCGGTTCAGCTGGCGTCAACATGATCGAATGTGGTGCCCAAATCGTTGCCAACGACACGGTTCTTCAAGGCATTGAGCTTGCTCAAAATGTTGGTATCGAAATCAACCAACAATTAGCAGATTTCGCTAAAGAAGTCGGCAAAACCAAGCTCGAATTCAAAGCCGTGCTTCCTTCCGAAACTCTCAAACAAGACATCAACAAACTCATCCAAGCCGACCTCGACGACATGATCGCCAATGGTCAGGATGGTTCCCATGTCCAAGCCGAAGAAAAAATCATCGACAAAGTCCATGAACACTACGAAGCTCAATTAAAATCCGAAGAAGTCAGTAAAATTGAACTAACCATGGCTGCTGCCGACCTTATGCGCACTGCCATTCGTCAGTCCACCCTCAATGGTCGTCGTTTCGACAATCGTCAGGTCGACGAAATTCGACCTTTGGACATCGAAGCCGGAGTCCTCCCTTGTACCCATGGTTCCGCCCTTTTCCAAAGAGGACTTACTCAAGCCATTACTATCACCACTCTTGGCCCTCTCACCGACCGACAATATTTGGAAGATTCTCTTGGTGAAACTACCAAGCGCTATTTCCACTACTATTCCGCCATGCCATTCACCACTGGTCAAACCGGCCGTGTTGGTCGACCTGGTCGCCGCGAAATCGGTCATGGTGCTCTTGCCGAAAAAGCCCTTTTGGCCGTGCTTCCTACTGAAGAGGAATTTCCCTACACCATCATGGTCACTTCCGAAATTATGTCCCAAAATGGTTCTTCCTCCATGGCCTCCACTTGTGGCTCCACCATGTCCCTCATGGACGCCGGTGTTCCCATCAAGGACAAAGTTGCTGGAATTTCCGTTGGCTTAATTTCCCAAGACGAATACGATAATTCATCCAAGTACATTCTTCTCACCGACATTGCTGGTGTCGAAGATCACTTTGGCGACATGGACTTCAAAATTACCGGTACCAAAGATGGCATCACTGCTATTCAGCTCGATGTCAAACGCCCCGGTCTTACCATGGACATGATTCGTGGTACTTTCGAAGCTAGTACCAAAGCCCGTCTTCAAATTTTGGAAAAGATGAACTCAGTTCTTTCTGCTCCAAGAGCTAGTTTGTCTGTGTATGCTCCCAAGATTAAATTAGTCAAACTTCCCGAAGATAAAATTGGTGAGGTTATCGGCTCTGGTGGTAAAACCATCAAAGCCCTCATGGAAAAGTATGCTGTCCAAATCGACATCGACGATTTTGGCAACGCTTCCATTTCCTCTCAGGACGATCAAAGCATCGCCGATTGTGCCTATGCCATCGAATCCATGATCAAGGAAGTTCAGGTTGGCGAACAATACGACGGAGAAGTCACTCGTGTAGAAAACTACGGTGCTTTCGTCGAATTCCTTCCAGGCCGAGAAGCTTTGCTTCATGTTTCCGAAATGGCTACTGGATTCATTAGCGATCCTTTCTCCATCATCAAAGTTGGCGACAAATTGAAAGTCACTATCTCCGGATTCAACGACAATCATCAAATTAAATTGTCCGCTCCCGAGTTCAAAGCAGCCCATCAGGGAGAAGCTCGGCCACAAGGGGAGGGTAGGCCTATGGGTGGTGGACGTTCCTTTGGCGACCGTCCTCGTTTTGGCGATCGTCCTCCTCGTCGCGATGGTGGCAATCGTACCGAATTCAAACCCAAGAATTTTGGTGGCTACGACCCCAATCGTCATCCCGATAGAGACAAATAATTAATCTCAGAAATTAAGCGGTCGGATTCCTCCGACCGCTTTTTTGTTCTATGTGTTCATCCAATCTCTTTTCTGCTATTCTTAATATGACATGCCCGACATTTTGAACACCGAAATTAATTCTGCCATCGAAAAACTCGTCTCCAAATCTAAATCTGTCAATCTCCCCGATGAACTTCGCGAAAAACTAGACGAAATTTTCATGCAGCTCAAAGTCAACGCCAAAGCCGAAGGCACCTTTTGGGAAAATTATCAGCGCACCTCAAAATACATCGAATGGATTACATCTTTGCCCTGGTTTTCCGAAAATAAAGACATTCTCGATGTCGACTATGCTACTAAAAAATTAAATGAAGGTCACTATGGCCTCGATCAGGTAAAAGAAAGAATTCTCGAATATGTATCCGTTTTGGCTCTCCAAAAGAATCGCGACCCCGACCATAAGCTTCGTGCCCCCATCATGCTCTTCGTTGGTTTGGTTGGTACCGGCAAAACCACCATGGCCAAATCCATTGCCGAAGTCATGGGTCGTCCCCTCATCCGTATTCCTTTCGGTGGTCTTGGCGATCCTCTCTATCTTCGTGGTCGCTCTCGTATCTACCCCGAAGCCGAGCCAGGCGCCATCATTCGCGGTATTCGCGATTGCAAAGTCAACAACCCCGTCATTCTTCTGGATGAAATCGATCGTGTCGCCGACGAAGCCCTCAACACCATCATGGGTGTTCTAGTCGAGCTTCTCGATCCCGAGCAGAATTCCCGTTTCACCGATCATTACATCGATTATCCTTTCGACCTTTCCCAATCAATTTTTGTCGCCACCTGCAACAACACCGCCCGCATCGCTACTGCCGTCATGGATCGTCTTGAACCAATTCAAATGCCTTCCTACACCGACGACGAAAAAATCGCCATCGGTCGCGATTATCTTCTCCCTAAAGCCCTCAGCGAATCTGGTCTCACAGCCCAAGAAGTTCAAATCTCTCCCGACATTTGGCTTAGCATTGTCCGTCCTCTCGGTTTCGATGCTGGTGTTCGTACTCTCAAACGCAACATCGAAGGTCTCTGTCGCAAATCAGCCAAGTTGATTTTCGAAGGTAAAGCTCAAAAAGTTGTCATCGACGCCTCCAATGTTAAATATTTCATTCCCCAATGGTAAAAAGGTCAAAACAAAACTATTTTTTAATTCTTTTGGCTTTTTTTGTTATTGTTGCTTCCTTATTCATTATTTTTAGTTTCTCTTCAAACTCATCTTCGGTCGCCTCGAATTCTGCCAATCTAATGGACACTTCTTCTTGGGCAACCTCAACTTGTGTTAATCTCACCTTCAAAGTACCTACCGATTACATTGCCAATTGCTCCGAAGCCAACAAAACTGTTGTTTTTTACCCCAAAGACAGGACCTCTGGCAACCCCGACGCTTCCATGTCGATAACTACCTACGATGGTGTTTCGCCTCGCCAACAATACATCAGCAATCTCAGTCCCACTCAAGAAGATCTCGACAAATACATCCGTTTTGAAGAAACTCGCTATGGCAAAGTCGATGGATTGGCTGTTTACACCGATGCTTCCTGGTGGCAAGGTGGCTATGCTAGTCCTATTATGATAGCCCACAACAAACAATTGCTTTACGTCAATAGTGCTGGAAATTTTAATTCAGAAACTGGTGAAATTACAAAAAATTCTCTGGCTGCCTCCATAGCCTCTACGGTCAAATTTAAATAATTAATCATGACATCAAAATCGAATCGAAATAACTATTTTCTAATCATCCTTTGCTTTTTTATCATCATTAGTTCCATTCTTATCATCGACAATCCATCACTTTTCGATTTCTCATCATCTGCCACTCCAACGCCCACAACTGCCAATTCCGACGCTATTACTACCAACGTCGTCCCCAATAGCATTATTTCCAACCCACTAAAATTAAGTGGTCAAATCGACAGCTCCTGGCAATCCGAATGTGCCTTTATGATCGAAATTGTCGATTACGACAATTCCATTTCATATTCTTACCCAGTCCGTGTCGACGATGGACAGGATTGCAACTCAGCCACCAAGTTAAATTTTTCTACCGACATCAAGTTCCAAGTTGCCGGCCAAAAAGGTGCTATAGTTATACTTTCAGACAACCCCAGTGGTCTTCCTGAAAATCAAAAAAAATTCACTATTCCAGTGAGTTTTAATTAATTATTATTACTGATAATCTGACAAACTGAATATCTGACAAACTGACCAACTATTATGCCTGCCCCAAAAACCCCATCATTCCACCAATTTTCCTTTCCTCTCTTTCCCATCATTGTTCTCTCCATCGCTTTTGTTTTGCTAATTTTCTCCATTTCTCCCTACTATCAGCGCCAAGAACCCATTTTCCCCAGCTATCAACCACAAGCTCCGATTCCCACTCCTCGCTACATCTCTCCTATGCCAACCTCAATCAATCAGAGCTATACCTGTCCCGCTTCTGAATGGGTCGATTGTATGCCCATAGTCCCCCAAGAACGTGCCTACCAGTGTCAAGCTCCCTATCTTCAATGGGCCAAAACGAACTGTCCAGGTTTCCAAGGCGCCGCACTCTAATATTGACTCAATCCTTAATTTTGTTATAATACTTCTAAGCTTTAAGTCGGAGATTCCCACTGATAGGATTAAGTGTAACAGTCAAAGCAGGAGACCCATTATTCACTTACCCCTACAGCAATCACCGCCTACGATATTTTGATCGTAGTTTTTATATTTTTTGCGTTTGGATTTTCACTAAAGCTTGTATATTTATGTTAAATAATCAAAAACGAGTCACTACGACTCAAAAACCTTTATCAACCGTTGTTCCTTCAAATTTTAGTCAAGGATCGGTGCCCCGAGTCATTTCTCAGCCCAAAGACGCTGTTCGAATTTTATCTCTCGGAAGTTTTGGCGATGTCACCCAGAACATGTTTGTCTACGAATTCGCTCCCAATGGCGATTGGTCCAAAAGCCAAATGATCATTGTCGACTGTGGCGTTGGTTTTCCTGAAGAAGATGCTTTCGGCGTCGATCTCCAAATTCCCGACACTCACTATTTAGAAGACAAAAAAGACCGCATCTTAGGTATCTTTATTACCCATGGTCATGAAGATCATATTGGTGCCATTCGCTTTGTACTTCCTATTCTTGGCCAAGACATTCCTATTTTTGCACCAAAATTAGCTGCCGCCTTCATCGAAGCTCGTTTGGCCGAAAGTCAGGTCAGAGCCAAGCTCAATGTTTATCAGGACAATGACATCATTACTCGCGGACCTTTTACTGTCGAGCCAATTCGTGTCACTCATTCTATTCCCGACACTTTCCATTTGGCTGTCAACACTCCCATCGGAATTTTCTACCATGGTTCGGATTTTAAATTCGATTTATTTCCCTTGGACAACAAGCATGCCGACTTACCCCACATTGCTAGGGTAGGCGAGAAGAATGTTGTAGCTCTTATGTCCGATTCTCTCGGAGCCGATCATGAAGGTTATTCTCCTTCCGAAAGGAATATTGCCGAAAATTTCGAATACGAAATTAAAAATTCCAAAGGTCGCATTTTTGTCACTTCAATTTCCTCCAACATCGTTCGCTGGTCTCAAGCCATCGAATACGGCAAAAGAGTTGGTCGCAAAATTGTCACCGTCGGACTTTCTGTCGACAAAGCCATCAATATTGCCAAAGAACTCGGCTACATCAATCTTACCGATCAGGATCTAATTCCTGTCGATCGTGTTAAGAATTTCCCCGACAACAAATTGCTTTTCTTAGTTGCTGGCTTTGCCGGTCAACCCGAGTCTGCTCTTTCCAAAATGGTCATGGGCAAACACCGTGTCAAAATCAAAAAAGGCGACAAGGTCATTTTCTCCTCGCCGGATTATATCCCTGGCACCACTTCCTCTATCTACGACATGATCGACAATCTAGCCAAACTTGGCGCCGACGTTGTCTATGGAGAAAAGCAAGAACTCCACGTTTCTGGACATGGTTATCAAAAAGAACATGCTCTTCTAATCAGATTAGTTAAGCCAAAATTCCTTCTTCCAATTGGTGGAAATTTCCGTCACATCAGAAGCTACCATGCCATGGCCAAAAATCTTGGCTACAACGACGATCAATTGGTAACTCCAGATTATGACTCTGCTGTCACTTTCTACAAAGACGGTACCTTCGACACCAACTACCACATCTCGCTTCGCAAAGTCCTCATCGATGGACTTGGCATTGGCGATGTCGGTACCACCGTTCTTCGCGATCGCAAAACTCTCGCTGAAGACGGCATGTTCTCTGTTGTTGTCCTGGTCAACAAAGAAACCGGTCAGATGTTCAAAGAGCCAGTCATCCTTTCCCGAGGCTTTGTTTTCATGAAGGAAAATACCGATCTTATTA
>QKGR01000023.1 GCA_003250375.1 Candidatus Shapirobacteria bacterium
TAAGCAGAAGATCTTTGGGGAGGATATAGATTGATTTGTATGAATAGGAATGGAGAGTACTTTTGATGAGTCCGGATAAGTTTCTTAATCTTTCGATGAAGATTTGGGAAGAATTTTTTTGGATTTGATCTGATGAATAATTTTTTATGATGATGTAGATCCAGTTTTTGAAATCGTGGCGAGAACGAAAATTGCCCATAGTGGAGGAGGTTCCCCCACCAAGGTGGTAGGAAATGATTTGGGGAATGTATAAAGTTTTGTAGCCAAGAAGATGTAATCTTAGGGCCAAATCGACATCTTCTTCGTAGGCAAAGAAGTCGTCGTCGAAAGCACCAATGCTAAGTAGGGTTTGTTTGTGGTAGACAGTGAAGGCAGCCGAAGCTCCCCAGATAAAATCAGGTGTCAAATTGTAGATGTCAGATTTCAGAAAAGGGAGGCCATTGGAAATATTTTGGCATTGGCCAATCCAATTATATTTGAGGCCTTGGGACTCGAAATGAGTACCGGGTTTGTTGAGGACAGTGCCAGTGAAAACGACTGTTTTGGGATCTGAAAAAGAATTGGAAATTGCCTGGTTGAAAAGCTTAAAAGTGTCGGAGTTCATGGTGAGATCGTTATTGAGAAGAGCGACATACTCATACTTGGCCTTTTTTATGCCAATGTTGACAGCCAAAGCAAAGCCCATATTGGATTCCAATTGGTAAATTTCAGTTGTCAGATGAGAAAGTTGGTGTTGTTTAAAGAAATCTTCAAATAAGTGAACGCTATCGTCTTTGGAGCCATTGTCGACAAGAATAATTTCGAAGTCGGAATTGGGAGACTCTGAAATCGATTTAAAAAGAGAGTCGAGGCAGTCGGAGAGAAATTTTTGACCATTATAATTTGGGATGATAATGGAGTAATTTATTTTATTTTTGGCCATTGAGTGGAGATAAATCGATATGGTCGCCAATTTTGAGACCTAGTTTTTCAGATTCTTGATAATTTAGTTCGATGACATATTGGGCGGGAGCTTGATTGCTGTAGCGAGTGAGGAGATGATCGGGAGTGTTGGGCTGAGGGTTGGCGGAATGTATTGTTACAATAACTCCGTTGGGATCGAGCCAAATAATATCCAAAGGTATTAGAGTGTCCTTCATCCAGAAAGGATAAATGCCTGGACGAGCAAAGGTAAAGATCATGCCGCAGTCGGAGCAAAGCTGATCTCTTTTGGAAAGACCTTTGGCTTGTTGAATTGGGTTGGAAGCAATTTCTAAATTGAAAGTTTTGTTGTTGAGATTAAAAGGAAGAGTGCGAAGACCTGTTTGGGGGGAGCCGAAAAGTATTTTTTGAATAACCAGGTAAATTAGGATGAAAAGTGGGATGGCGATAAAAATCAAATTAATTTTTGACATATAGACTCCCCTATTTTATCCCAAGTAGAATGAGTTTTAACATATTCATAAGCATTTGAAGCTAAAGTTTGGGCTAGATTGGGATCGTTTAGCAGGGTGGTGATTTTTTGACTTAAGTCGTCGACGTTGTTGAGCTGAAAATTCAGACCGCCTTTTGACTTCTTTATTAATTCCTTAAATTGGGGAATATCGGAACATACTACGGGAACATGAGAAGCCCAGGCTTCGATGAGAGTGAGTCCAAAGCTTTCCTGTGAGGATGGTTGAACTAGGATTGAGGCATGGTGGTAGAGAGAAGAGAGTTTCTTATCGTCGAAATCGTTGATGATGGTAATTTTTTGACGAAGTTTGCGTGGAACTTGGTTGAGGAGTTGGTCGATTTGTGGTGAATAGAGAGTACTTTGACCGGCTAAGACAAGTTTTAATTTAGGGAAATTTGGACTAATCAGACAAAAAGCCTTGATAAGATCGGGGATGTTTTTGTGAGCGGCAAAAGAACCGACATACAAGATGTCAGTTTTCAGAAGGGAGTTATTAATTGATTGAGTTATAAATGAGGCGTCGACGCCATTGCCGACATTAATGAGTTTGGATTTGGGAATGTTGAAGTTTTGAGAAAAATAATTTGTTTCGTAGTCGGTGAGAGTCCATAGATAATCGGAACTTTGGAGACTGGCAATTAGAGGTTTGAGGAGAAAATCGGGGTCGCTGGGGTGGAAGGAGGCATTTATTAAAATCTTAGTTTTCAGATGGAGGATGTTAGTTAGGACGAATTTGATAAATCGAGCATAGATTACAATGCTGGTGGGAAGAGGCCCGGCGATAATAAGATCGGGTTTGAATTTAATACAGGAGTTTAAAAAAGTTAGAAATGGGAAAAGTTTGAAAATAGGACCTTTTTCGAATACATTAATTAGATGCAGAAAATAGGAATCAGAGTTGAAGAAAAGGGAAAGAAAGAAGCGAAGGGCTTTGAGGGGGCGACGGAGATTTTTGTTCACGGGAATTCGGTGGATATTTTGATGTTTTTCGTTGGTATTTAGGTCTTGTGAGTGGGGATCGACAAAAGAATCGGTGGATTTGCAATTGGAGCTAAGAACTAAGAGCTGGTGGCCTTGAGAAGCAAAATATTCCCCTATCTTGAAGATAACTTTGGAACCTCCATCGATGGCTGGTGGGTAGATGTGGCTTACGAGGAGAATGTTCATTGACTTTATTGTATTATTGTTTAAGTATAAATGAGTAATATGTTTGACAAAATTAAAGCTTTGTTGGGGTCCAAATGGTTTAGGTCGGGGATATCGATAGTGCTGATATATTTGGCCTTTAGAAAGGTTGATTTTAATGGTTTGGTGGCGGAAATTGTCCAAGTACCATGGTGGTTTACAGTGCTAATGGTGGGGTATTTTTGTGTGGTGTCGGTGCTGGGAGCATATCGATGGAGTTTACTTTTGGTGAAAAGACCAGATTGGCAGGATGTGTGGGTGTTTTCCAGATCGACATTTATTGGTGGATTTTATGCGCTTTTCTTTCCTTCGGGATTTGCAGGAGATTTGTTTAAGTGGATGTATTTGACGGACAAATATCCTCATTTAACAAAAACAAAACTATTGGGATCGGCGCTGTTGGACCGAGTGGTTGGTTTTACGGCATTTATAGTGTTTGCATTTGCTGCCAGTATTGTGGCTAAGTTTATTGGATTTAAATTTCCCGGGTATATATTTTGGCTGTTTTTGGGGTTATTTGTCGGGGTAATTATTTTTTATGTTTTGATTATGGTGTTTGAAGCTGAAAAGTGGTTGGACAATATTAAGTTTTTAAAGAAATTGGACCAAGTAATTGAGCTAATTAAAGGCGAAAATAAGGGGCAATTGATAAAAGCTTTGGTAGTGGCATTGGTGAGCGAAGTGGCTTGGTTGGCTCCAATTTGGGTAATGTCCAATGCGATTGGGGCGGGAATGAGCTTAGTGTCAGTGTTTGTATTTATGCCGGTGATTGCATTGATATTGGTACTGCCAATTTCGATTGCAGGGTTGGGGGCCAGAGAGCAATTGTTTTTGTATTTCTTTGGTCAAATTGGGATTTTGCCAGTGAAGGCTTTGGCGGTGGCTTCGTATAATGGAATTATTTCAGTTCTAGTGTATCTGATTGGCGGATTATTCTTGTTAATTTAAAAAGTGATATAATTCGATATGGAAAACATAATAAAAACTGTTGCTCCAAAACCTGTTGAAAAAACAAAAGGTACTGATAAAAAACAAGAAAAGGCTCCGACTAAAAGATTTGATATTGGTTCATTAGATTCTGCTGATAGTTTGAAGTCGATTGTAGATGAGGTACGACAGGGTGATTTTAGTGTAAGAAGCTAGTCTTGATGATATATACTTAGATAATGAAAGTATTAGTCACAGGTGGTGCTGGTTATGTTGGTTCACATGCAGTGAAGTTGCTTTTAGAGCAAGGAAATGAGGTAGTAGTAGTCGATAATTTATATCGGGGATACAAACAGGCTATTGAGACCTTACAAGAAAAGCTGGGAAAAGATAAATTAAAGTTCTACAAAGCTGATTTAAAAAATTACTCTGAGATTGAAAAGATATTGGTGGATGAGAAACCGGAGGCGGTGATGCATTTTGCAGCATTGTGCTTAGTGAATGAATCGATGGAAAAGCCGGAGGAATATTTTGAAAATAATGTAGTAGGAAGCCTGAATTTATTTAAAGCTATGTTGGTGGCTGAGGTGAAGAAGTTGGTTTTCTCTTCGACTTGTGCGGTGTATGGGGAAAGTCAGTATTTGCCGGTGGACGAAAAACATCCGACTATGCCATCGAATCCATATGGTGAATCGAAGTTATTAACGGAGAAAATGATAGCTTGGCTGGGGAAATTGCATGGATTTAGTTATGCAATTTTTAGATATTTTAATGTGGCTGGAGCGGCAGATGAAGGCCTTATTGGGGATTCAAAAAAACCATCACAACTATTGATGCAAAATGCAGTGCGAGGAGCTTTGGGAATTGAAGAATTTAAGCTAACTTGTCCTAAAGTTGCCACAAATGATGGTACACCAGTGCGGGATTATATTAATGTAGTTGATTTGGTGACGGCGCATGTGATGGCTTTGGGTAAATTGGGAAAAGAATTTAGTGCAGAAGTATTTAATTTGGGGACAGGAAAAGGAAATTCGGTAATGGAAATTGTGGAGGAAGTGAAGAAACAAACTGGAGTCGACTTCCCTATTGCTCAAGGAGAGGCCAGAAAAGGTGAATATGCAGAAATTTATGCTAATAATTCAAAAGCCAAAGAGTTGCTTGGATGGGATCCAAAACGAAATTTGGATGAGAGTGTGGATTCCTTGGTGAAGTGGTACAAAAAACATCCGAATGGATGGGAGTACTAAGATTTAGTCTGATTTGGCAAAAAGGTAGACATCGCGGTCCTGGATTCGGGAATAGTCAATTAATTCTTTTGGTCCAAATTGATCGATTTCCCAGGAAGAAAGGGTGTCGACATTGTCGTGATTGCTATTCTCCTGAATTATTAGCAGATATTTGGCATTATTAAATTGATCGACGGGAAGAGCTTGGTGTTTGTAGAGATTGAGAAAATAGCGGTATTCCCAGCCTTGAGGGGCCATGGCAACATCGCGGGCAAGATAGAGATTGTAATTGCCTTCCGACAAAGGTGAAGAGATAGAGGATTCAAGAAATTGAATTGTAAATTTATTGAAGTCGTCGATTTGGCGGGATGATTGGTGGTAGATATCTTTTGGTGTCTGAAAAAGATTAATTAAAATGAGAATTGGGAAAATAAAGGTTGGGATTTTTTGTGAAAGAAGGACAAAAGTAGAAAGGGTGAGAATAATAAATGGATAAAGATAGAAGAAAGTCATTTGAGATTTGGCGAC
Organism: Candidatus Shapirobacteria bacterium; assembly: GCA_003250375.1. Taxonomy (GTDB): domain Bacteria; phylum Patescibacteriota; class Microgenomatia; order UBA12405; family UBA12405; genus SZUA-533. Next base: position 5,302 of record QKGR01000023.1, read on the forward strand.
AAGAGCAATAAGAAGCCAACAGGAAAGATTGAGAATTAGAATGATCTTGGCAGCTGATGTTGATTTTTGTTTTTTGGAAATATAAAGAAAGATTAGGGAAATTAAGAATAGAAGGATAAAGGGAATTCCGGACCAAATTTTGGCGTTATTAATTAATAGCCAAAAATTTATAATTGGGTTTGAGGAGGTGGGTAAGGAATTGGGAATGACGCTGTTGCTGAGGAAAGATTGATAGGATTTGTCGATGAAGGTGTTTTTGAGCTGAACGAAGTCGTGGGTAAATTCAAAAAGAATATTGGGAGTAAGGCTAATTAGGATACCCATGCAAAAAGTAAAAATATATTTAAGGTTGGAGAATCGCTTGGGGATGAGAACGAGATTTATAAATAGAATAATTGCTAGAGGGATAAAAATTAAAACATTGGCGACATGGGTATTGAGAACAAGGCCACAAAGAAAAGAATAGATTAGCCAAAGGATAAGGTGATTTTGCTTCAGAAGCCATGGGAGGAAAATAAGTAGAGCTGCTAGAAGCGGAATGTAGCTGAAGGCGTTGCCGGGATTGCGCGATGAGTAGATAAAAAGTGGGGTGGAAAAAAGCCAAGCAAGAGAAAGAATAAATTGTGGAGTGAGACTGTTGTTCTTGTGGGAAAAATAGAGAATTAAGGCAAAGGCAATAAGGAAAACTAAGGCATTGAAGTAAACCATGTTGATGGGCTGACGAGCAAAAAGATCGATGATAGGGACGAAAAAATAGTAATAGTAGGGACCAGTGTAAATGCCTCCAAAGCTAGTTTTGGGGCCAAGAAGAGTGATGTCGCCTTTGGTAATAGATTGAATAGCGACAATGTCGCGGCCAAAATCGGAATCGTAATTGAATGAGGTGCTGAGTTTGAAGAAATAAAGAAAAGATAGGATTGCCAAAGAAATTATGGCCAAGGCAAAATTTCGATTGAGAAGTGAGTTCATAACAAATTATACATTTGTTGTTATAATGAGTCCTAGCTTGTCAAGAGTATCTGTCCGATGTACTTCGGACGATTGGCAACCGATCCTTCGACTGCGCTCAGGATGAAGTCCTTCTAGCTTGGGACAAAATTTTGAATTGTAGTTGTGTAAGTGGCACGGTGCCTTAGATTTCGCCTCAACGGCGAATGAAGACATGCCTTTAGTAATTAACAAAGGAAAAATGAAATATTCCCATTTTGTGTCCGAATCGGTGGCTTGTGGCCACCCCGATAAAGTTTGCGATCAGGTTTCTGATGCAGTGGTAGATGCTGCATTGAGTATTGATAAAAATGCCAGAGTAGCTTGTGAGACATTGGTAACTACCAACAAAATTATATTAGCTGGAGAAGTGACAGTGGGCGGAAAGATAGATTTTGAAAAAATAGCTCGTGAAGTTGTAGCTGATATTGGCTATACCAATCCCCTGCTGAATTTTTCCGACAAATCTGAAGTGGAGGTGTTGCTACACACCCAATCGCCAGATATTGCTATGGGAGTGGATACAGGTGGAGCTGGAGATCAAGGAATGATGTATGGATATGCGTGTGATGAGACTGAAGTACTAATGCCTTTGTCAAAAATATTAGCCGATGAATTGGTTATGGGGATGGACAATCTTGAAAAAGAATTTAAATTTTTAAGACCCGATGGTAAGTCAGAAGTTTTAGTTCGTTATGAAAACTCAATTCCTGTTGAAGTTGAAAAAATAGTTTTAGCAAAACCACATGAACAATCGATAGATAAGGAAGAAATTAGAAAGATATTTTACGAAAGAATTGTGTTGCCAATGCTGGAAAAATACAAAATGAACAAGTTGAGCTTGGATAAAGTAGTACTAAACGGTACGGGAAAATGGGATATTGGTGGTCCGGCCAGCGACACTGGGGTGACAGGGAGAAAAATTGTAGTCGATACTTATGGAGGAATGGGGAGAATTGGTGGTGGAGCGTTTAGTGGTAAGGATCCAACAAAGGTTGATAGGAGCGGAGCGTATGCGGCAAGGTTTATTGCAAAAAATGTGGTAGCTTTTGGATTGGCAAAGAGGTGCGAGGTTCAGTTGGCTTATGTGATTGGCTACAAGGAGCCATTGGTAAAAGCAATTGAGACTTTTGGGACAGAAACGAATGATTTAAAAAAGATAGAAGAATTTGGATTCGGACTTATAGATTTATCTGTGCAAGGAATTATTCAAAAACTAGATTTAAAAAGACCAATATACAGAAACTCGGCTGCTTACGGTCATTTTGGCAGAGCAGAATTTCCGTGGGAAAAAGTTGAAAAATAACAATTTGCGGAGATTATGAGTATCATTTGCATATTTGCTTTTGCGCAGATATCTAGTAATTGCTGCTAGGTAGGATAGAATATGTTAAATATGGCAGAAATAATAACTAATATTCTAAACAAAGAACCTCAAATTTCATCAACACATAATAATATTACTGGTGAGAAATACATTTCTTCCGGTAATAGATGTAAATTACCAGAAACTGTTATGGTTAATGGAAGATTTGTTGTAAGAAACGCAGGTAAAAAAACTTCTTAGTTAAGGTATTTTAAAATAGATAAAGAAAGGCGCGGGAAACCGCGCCTTTTTTGTGGTTATGAGGAAAATGCTAAGATAGAAGGTATGAGTAACGATGTTGTGGTGGT
>QKGR01000056.1 GCA_003250375.1 Candidatus Shapirobacteria bacterium
AACCAGAGAATACGATACTGCTCATCCAGGGGATGTTTTTAGGGGTCCAGGTTGTCTGGTTCATGTTGTAACTGAAGAAGGATTAAAACGAGCAATGGCAGAGTTTGGAGCTAGAACCAACTCTATTCCTGTTGCACGAAGCGTCACTCGTAGACGAAATCGAAATAGATAAACATATTTGTAATAAAAACTATACATACCCTAATGTGATATATTTAACTTATTATGGGAGCAGAAATAGTACATCAATCTGGTACTAATTTTATTCTTGAAAGAAACAAAAAATTTCCAATTGTTTCTGGTAATCGCCAATACTTTTTGATGGGTACTGCTGGTGGTTTTGCAATGTGGGAAGTAAATCCACGTGGTGAAATGGTACCGGGCTCTTTTGCTGAATTTGAAGTAGATTCTGAATCAAGAGCGCTTTTAATTGACGGTACTATGGTCATAGCTAGAAAAACAGCTATGACAAACTAAATTTATTTCAACTTTATTCTCTTCTTACAGGATAATCAAAATCATAGTTCGTGTGTTTACAGAAGCATGGTTCCCACCTCGCTCCTTCCCTTAGTTTGTTAATCATTCCTGGTAAGGCGTCAATTTCTTCCTGAGTTTCTGCCCTCGCGATCAATTCGTTAACCTCATTCACAAACTTACATTCAAGCTTCCCCGATCTTCTACATATAGGGCATAATTCCAAAAATACTGGTGCTTTCTCTTTAGTTTTATTCATCTTTACTGATTCTTTTTCTCCCTACATGCTATTTCAAGTTCATGTACCATTTGTTTTTGTGCATTCAATTCACCTTGTACTATTTCTCTCCTATCAAACACTGCTTGTGTCTTTTTTACCAACAACAATCTCTTAGCCTCTCCTAACACACATTCACCAAAGTCTTGCTTACATTTATGACAAATTTCATTTTTCATGGTCTCTATTTTATCAAAGATTCTCCAAAATTAAACTTCGTGATAAAATAAACCAAACCTACGAAGTGGTCTCCCGCCATGGAGGTGCTAGCCGAACTCAAAGCTAGTCGGTTTCAACCGTCATATTGAAGGCTGATGTTGGATTCTCAAAGTCAGTCCCCGAGGTCTGAAGAGCAATTTCCAGGCAAAACAAGGTGGTAACACGGCAAGCCCGTCCTTGTACCCGATTCTTTCGGATACAAAGACGGGCTTATTTTTTTATTTGGTCTATTATTAAAATAATAACTAACTTAATTTATAAATTTAAAATTAAAAATTAATCTCTATGTCACAACAATTCAAAAAGCAGTTAAAAGAAAAATCAGTCGATATTTCTGAGTGGTACAACGATGTTGTTCTCAAAGCCGAATTGGCCGATTATGCTCCAGTCAAAGGCTGCATGGTTATTCGTCCCTATGGCTATGCCCTTTGGGAGGCTGTTCAGGACTATATGAATCCTCTTATCAAAGCCAAAGGTATCAAAAATGCCTATTTTCCAATGTTCATTCCTATGAGCTATTTGCAAAAGGAAAAAGAACATGTCAAAGGCTTTGCTCCAGAATTAGCCGTAGTCACTGTCGGTGGGGGAGAGAAGTTGACTGAAGAGCTCGCTGTCCGTCCTACTTCCGAGACTATTATGTACGAAATGTACAAAAATTGGACCCAATCCTGGCGCGATCTGCCTGTGCTCATGAACCAATGGTGCAACATTATTCGCTGGGAAAAAAGAACTTATCTCTTTCTTCGCACTACCGAATTCCTTTGGCAGGAAGGCCATTGTGCCCATCTTACCCAAGAAGAAAACATGGAAATGGTGCTCTGGGCCATGGACATGTACAAAAAAACCTACAAAAATTTAATGGCTCTCTATGGTGTGGCTGGAGTTAAAAGTAATTCCGAAAAATTCGCTGGTGGCAAAAAAACCTATACTTTTGAATGTCTCATGCCCAATGGTAAATCACTTCAAGCCTGCACTTCCCACGATCTTGGTCAAAATTTCAGCAAATCTATCGACTGGTATGTCCAGGATGAATCTGGGCAGAAAGTTAATCCTTACCAAAACAGCTGGGGTTTTTCCACTCGATCCATCGGTGGTCTAATATTAGCCCACGGCGACGACAATGGTCTTGTTCTGCCTCCTTCTATTGCTCCAATTCAAGTTGTCATTGTTCCTATTCCTGGCCACGAACTTGCCGAAAATTTAGCCCAAAAAGTTTCCGATTCCCTCAAAAAACTCTATCGAGTCGAACTTGATTCCGATTCTACTCAAACTGCCGGTTTTAAATTCAATAAATGGGAGCTCAAAGGTGTCCCAATCCGACTGGAAATTGGCAATCGTGAAGCTGAAAAGAATCAAGTTGTTGTTTTCCGTCGCGATTCAGGAGTCAAAGAAACAGTTCCAGTCGACGATCTTGGCCGCTATATTGGCCAAATTTTGGAAAATATGCAGCGAACTCTTTACGAGTCACACAAGAAATTCACCCAAGAGAACACTCATGTTGTTGATTCCTACGATGAATTCAAAAAAATCATGGATACTACCCGTGGTTTCCTGAGTGCACACTGGTGTGAAGATGCCGATTGTGAGGCCACCATTAAAGCCGAAACCAAAGCCACTACTCGTTGTCTACCTCTCGACTCCAAAGAAGAACAGGGTAAGTGTATCCGTTGTGGCAAAGCCTCAACTCACCGCTGGCTTTTTGGTTTGTCCTACTAATCCATAGCTTTTAGATTAAATTTGCATTGGCAAATAGTACTTGCTTAATCTATACTTAATTCATGGCTAAACGTGGACGTAAAAGAAAATCAAAACCAATAAAGGCACCCCTCGGACTCAAACTAAAACCAGAGACAATTCAATCGATATTTTTCGTCTTTTTTATTATCCTTGCCATTATATCGGTTTTCTCTTTTCTCCAACTTGGGCCCATTCCTGCCCAGTACAATCTTTATTTAAATCAATATTTTGGCCTTGGTTCGGTCATGGTTCCCTTTCTATTACTTCTTATTTCCTTCCTTTTTGCCAAAATTAAATCACCTCTCAAAGAACCCAATGTCTTCTTTGGCTTCATCATCATGTTCTTATCCACCCTAAGTCTCTTTAAACAGGGTGTTATTGGACTGTTTTTATGGGATCAAGTCGAGTACTTATTCAGCCCGGCTCCAACTTTCTTAATTTATTTTTTCTCCTTCATAGTTGGCTTTGTTGTTCTTTTCGACACTTCAGTCCTCCAAATTATTAAATTCCTCTATTCCGTCTACCAACTCATCAAAAAATACGCCATTGGTGTGGCTGCTAAGCAAAAAGAAAAAGCACAATCCAAACCCGACAAAAAAGATGCTGTCTACATTCAAAATCCTCTCGACACCATCATCAAAGAATCCCAAAAAGCTCCCGAAAAAGACGACCCCAACGTTGTTGGTGTTGCCCCAGCTTTCAAACAAGTTCCCAAGCTCCCAGTCGATTCCCAGCTTTCAATTTCCACTCCCCAGGCTCTCAGTTCATCCGGATCGCAGATGTGGGAATACCCTCCTGTCACCATCTTCGACGACATCCCCGGCACCAAAGCCGATCGCGGAGATGTTCGCAAAAATGCCCAAATCATCGAGCAAACTCTCGATTCCTTTGGTATCACTGCTCGAGTAGTAGAAGTCAACAATTCTCCTTCGGTTACCCAGTATGCTCTCGAAGTCGCTCTTGGCACCAAGCTGGCCAAAATTTTAAGTTTAGCCAACGACATGGCCATGGCTCTTGCTGCTCCCGGTGGTCAAATTCGTGTCGAAGCTCCAATCCCCGGTCGTTCTCTGGTTGGTATCGAAGTTCCAAATCGCTCTCTTGAAGTCGTACCTATCCGCAAAATTATGGAATCTTCCGAAATGCGCGAATCCAAATCCAAAATCACCGTCCCCTTGGGATTGGATGTTAGTGGTAAGCCCAAAGTTGCCAATATTGCCAAAATGCCCCATGTTCTCATTGCTGGTCAGACCGGTTCCGGAAAGTCCGTTTGTATCAATTCTTGGATTTCCACTCTTCTTTTCCGGGCTTCTCCCGACGAACTTCGCCTTATCATGGTCGACCCCAAGCGTGTCGAACTCACCCCCTACAACGGCATTCCCCATCTTCTCACTCCTGTCATCGTCGAACCCGAAAAAGTCGTCTCGGCTCTCAAGTGGGCCGTTTCCGAAATGGAACGTCGCTACAAATTATTTACCGAAATTGGCGCCAAAAACATCGAAAGCTACAACGAAATGGCCGGCTTCCAAAGCGTTCCCTACATTGTCATCATCATCGACGAGTTGGCCGAAATCATGCTCTTTGCTCCTGCTGAAGTCGAAGACAACATCTGTCGTTTGGCTCAAATGGCTCGTGCCGTTGGTATCCATTTGGTCCTGGCCACTCAGCGTCCATCGGTCAATGTTATTACTGGTCTTATCAAGGCCAACATCCCCACTCGTATCGCTTTCGCCGTGTCTTCAATGATGGATTCCAGAGTAATTTTAGACGGTCCTGGCGCTGAAAAATTATTGGGTAGGGGAGACATGCTCTATATTCCTCCCGAACTAGCCAAGCCCGTTCGTGTCCAGGGTTGTTGGGTCTCCGAAAACGAAATCAATCGTCTCATCGATTACCTCAAGAATCAGAAAACTACCCAGTACGACGACTCTGTGGTCAATGTTCCCATTGCCAGTCAGAATACCAAGAGTACTAATGTTGTCTCCGTCGGCGGCGAGGATCAGGATGTTATGTTTACCGAAGCTGTCCGTCTTATTCAGGACACCGGCAAAGCCTCAGCCTCTTTGTTACAACGCCGCCTCAAGCTTGGCTATGCCCGCGCCGCTCGTGTTCTCGACGAACTCGAAAAAGCCGGTTATGTTGGCCCAGCCAATGGCTCCAAACCCCGCGACATTCTAATTCCTCACAACACTCCCAGTGGAGATGATATAGAATAAATACCCAAGCTCTATGATCATGTTCCAGGCATCCACCATTCTTCGCGACACTCGACTCGACAAAGATCTCTCTGTCGATGAGGTTTCCAAGAAAACCAAAATTCCCCAAAAATACATCAATGCTCTCGAGGCAGGCGATTGCCCCAACTATCCTCAAGAGCCCTACTGTTCTCTTTTCGTCCGCGATTACGCCAAATTCTTGGGCCTCAATAGCCATGAAGTTCTCTCCATCTTCCGTCGTGATTATTATCAAAAACAAAAAAAGAGCAAAACCAGTAAGTTCACCCAAGTCGGCCTTACTCCTCAATTTACCTTCTTTGTCGGTATTATCATCTCTGTTCTGGCTTTTACAGCCTATCTTACCAATGAATATCTCAAGTTCAATCGTCCTCCCGAGCTCAAAGTCGCCTGGCCCGAGTCATCGCTCTCACTTGGCACTTCCTATCGCCTCGATGGTAGTACCGATCCCGAGTCCACCATCCGTGTCAACGACGATCTTGTCCTGGTCGACAATCAGGGTAAATTTTCCAAAACTATCGATGTCAATCAACCCCAGCTCCAAATCACCATTGAATCAAAATCTCCTGCCGGCAAAACCACCACTCAACAGCGAACTCTGACAGCCAATTGATTTTAATTTAACTTTCATTCATACTAGTTCTATGGATCCTACTCAAATAATTTTGATTGTTAGTATTAGCCTTATTACTGCTACCTTAGTCTACATTGGATTTTGGATTGTCAATGTCCTCCGCGAACTCCGCACTTCTCTTCAAAAAACCAACTCCATTCTCGACGACGCCCAAGTCATCACTTCCTCCATTAGTGGCCCCGTTTCCTCAATTTCCGAATTTGTCATGGGTTTCAAAAATGGTCTTTCAGTTTTTAACTCCATCTTCCCCAAAAACAAATCTAGCAAAAGTTCATCTTCTTCCGATAACGAAGATTAACTTAACCCCCTTAATTATTTAAGGGGGAAGTTCGCTGCAAGCGAACAGGGGGATTAAAATATATGAATCACTGTCAAAACTGTTGTCAATCTAATGAAGAAAAAGGCTCATCCAGCTTTGTCCTGGGTCTAGTTTTTGGTCTAATTGCTGCCGCCATTGTCGCCGTTCTTATCTATCGCCACCGCCAATCCGATGTTGTCAAAAATCTCAAATCCAAGCTCGAAGAAGTTCTAAATTCTTATCTTGGCATCTCCAAGCCAGCCCCAGCTCCCAAAAAATCCCCCGTCTCCAAACCAAAATTAATCGCCAAATCCTTCAAATCTACTCCCGTCCCCAAACCTGAGTCAAAACCTATAAGCAAAGCAGTCAAACGCCCCAAAACCTTCAAAAACACCAAAAGATAGGGAAATAAGAGCCATCAAATAAAATATCCTATAACTATTGACAATTATAGGACATGTGTATACAATACGCACATGGAAAGACAAATGGGTGCGATAACAAGAAGAAAATTCTTTCGTTTATCCGCTGTCGGTGCAGCTGGTGTGATAACTACTGCCTGTACTACGCCTAGTCGAAGTGATCAAGCTCCAAATCAAAACCTTCTAAAACCAATCGATCCCAAAACAAACGAAGAAGCACTTGAAATGTTAATTGCCCAAGAGGAGTATATAAGAGCTCAACTTAAAGATTCATTTGAAGGTACTGTTCTAGTATTGACCGAAGGAGCTTCAGAGGTTCAAAAAGCTGCTGTTAGTACTCAAAATAAGGTAATTCAACAAGCTTCTGAGCTTGCTCCTTATGTCGTTCCTGCTATACCTCTAACAATTGCTAGTGCTGAAATTTTATCAAAAGTAGTAAACGTTGCCTCTAGCGAATTTACTATTAATTGGGTTGAAGTTTTTCATTGGGTAAACCACTCTAAAGATGCTGGAATTGACATCTATCAACTAGCTGCCTTTGCTAAATATATCGAAAATATAGTCGGAAGTTGTATTAGATCTGAGGCTGGTACAACCATTCTTCGTCGACCTACTACCACATTACAAAGTGGAAAGACTCTTCAGGAAGCATATTTCTTTATCAAAGAAGTCAATGGTCAACAATGGGTAACCATTCTCTCTCCAAAAGGTGCTGCGATTACTTCATACAATACAGGCCTAAAATCTGGTAGATACAGTGCTGGTGAGGCTGCAAGATTTTTGAAAACACAACAACATATCTCTCAAACAATACTAAGTTCAGACCTACCACAAGAAATTACTGAAATGTGGGGTAAAGGCAAGCCGCCCTTGCTTAGAACAGTAGGTACAAGCTTGCAATTTGCCGTAAAGCAAGTTGCTAATGAGCTTGCAGTAGGTGCTAAACTTACTGCAGAGCAGATTGTTAATCAAGTTATTCCAGTTGCTGAAGAATTATCACGATCACCATTTCTCGTTCTTCTCCCTCGAGAGTTAATATGCGCAGATCCAGTCTTCGGTCAGGATGAAAACCTCTGTCCTGCTATAGAAATTCAACAATAAATTTACTTAAAACACATATGGAAAAAAAATTAAAAACACCTTTGTCCGATCTTACGTATCCAGACAAAATAAGCTGCCATATTTCTGAGCGTACTGTTCTGCCAAGATTATTTGAATATATGAGTAATGAAAACATCAGTCCGGAAAAATTGAATCAAGTACTCCTAAATGCTGCCCAATTATCTGGAATAGATGAAACTATAAGTATATTGAGTAGTATTGGAGTAGCCCCACAAGACTGTGCAGGTATAAAAAGAATGCTAAATAGTAGAATTTCTCAACGACAAAAAACCTAATTTTCTCCCTCATTCTGCTATAATCTCCCTATGAACGCCCGTGAATTAAAAGATAAATACGTCAAATTTTTTGAATCTAAAGATCACCAAGAAATTCCCTCGGCCTCTCTCGTCCCCGAAAACGACCCCACCACACTTTTCATTTCTGCCGGCATGCATCCTTTGGTTCCCTATCTTTTGGGTCAACCACATCCTTTAGGAGTCCGCCTGGTCGATGTCCAAAAATGTGTCCGTACCGGCGACATCGACGATGTTGGTGACACCTATCATCATACTTTCTTCGAAATGTTGGGCAATTGGTCCCTCGGTGATTATTTCAAAGAAACCATGATTCCCTGGTCCTTTGAATTTCTTACCAAAGAATTAGGAGTCGATCCTTCCCATCTTCATGTCACTGTCTTTGCTGGCGACGGCGACGCTCCTTGCGACAACGATTCCGCCAAAATCTGGCAATCTGTCGGCATTCCCGAGAATCGAATCCATTTCCTTCCCAAAGAGGACAATTGGTGGGGTCCCGCCGGATCCACCGGTCCCTGCGGTCCCGATTCAGAAATGTTCATCGACACTCAACCCGAACTTCCCGAAGTCGAATTCAAGCTTGGCTGCAAACAAGCTCGCTACATCGAAATTTGGAACGATGTCTTCATGCAGTACAACAAGCAAGCCGACGGCAGCTTCCAACTTTTAGACAAAGCCAATGTCGACACTGGTTTTGGTGTCGAGCGCAACACTGCCATACTTTCCGGCTTCAATGACAATTACATGTCCTCCATCTGGCAACCCATCATTAAAAAAATAGAAGAACTATCAGGTGCTAAATACTCATCTCCAGATAAAGTTGAAAATGATGTTTCAGATGAAAATCTTCGCAAAATTTTTACAAATAGATCAATACGAATAATCGCCGATCATCTCCGTTCCGCTGTTTTTATCATCGCCGACGGCGTCGAACCTTCCAACAAAGAACGCGGCTATGTTCTCCGCCGTCTCATCCGCAGAGCTATTCGCCAAGGTAAATTGCTAGGTATCGACACCAATTTCACTTCCCAAATTGCCCAAGCCGTCATCGATAATCAAGATAATTATGCCGGCATCTATCCCGAGCTCAACGACAATCTCCAAAAAATTCTTACCACACTCGATTCTGAAGAAAGCAAATTCCGTAAAACTCTCAACAATGGACTTCGCGAAATTCAAAAGCTCATCGACCGCAACAAATCTGTTTCCGGCCGTGAGGCTTTCACCCTCTACGAATCCTTTGGTTTCCCAGTCGAAATGATCCAGGAAGAATTATCCAAAAACAATTTAACTTTGGACATCAACGAGTTCAACCAAGCTCGCGACGAGCACATCGAAAAATCTCGTACTCTTTCCGCTGGCAAATTCAAATCCGGACTAGCCGATCATTCCGAAATCATGGTCAAATACCACACCGCCACTCATCTTCTCCACACCGCTCTTCGCCAAGTTCTTGGCGATCATGTCCAGCAATCCGGCTCCAACATTACCTCCGAGCGTCTTCGTTTCGATTTTTCTCACCCCGACAAACTTAGCGATGATCAAATTCAGCAGGTTCAAGACATTGTTAATCAACAAATCAAATTGGCCCAACCTGTTTCCGTCGCTTCCATGAAATTCACCGAAGCCCAAGCCTCTGGTGCTTTGGCTTTCTTTGGCGCCAAATATCCCGAAGTTGTCACTGTCTACACTGTTGGGGCAGGGGACAACTTCTTCTCCCGCGAAGTCTGCACTGGCCCCCACGTCCAAAATACTTCCGAGCTTGGACTTTTTGAAATCCAAAAAGAAGAATCGGCCGGTTCCGGCAAACGCCGCATTTACGCCGTCCTCAAATAAGCTTTTTGGCCAAGAAATTTTCATATATCACTGATATCTCAGCCAATTTGTTGTATTCTATTAATAGATGTCCTCCGACAAAAATTTTTGGCTCATCACAATTCAGAATACTTGGCTAGCTGTTGGCTTGGTTGTTTTCGAAAATGATCGATACGTTGTAAAAAACATTGGTCCCAAAGTTACGGGTGAATGGTACGATCAGGACACCCTCATCAAAGCCATCGACTCTTCTCTTTCTGCCGCCGCCAATGAAGTCGGTCTTCCTCCCGAAGCCGAACCTTCCAAAGCCGCCTTCATCCTCCCGCCTTTTTGGGTCGGTATCGATTCTCGAATTCAGGAGGAAAAATTTAAGCTCATCGAGTCGGTTTGCAAATCCCTCGATTTCAAACCCATGGGCTTTATTGCCGACGATGAGGCTATTGTTGAAGATTCAAATCTCAAGGAAGGCCTTCCTGTTTCTTTTGTTTTGGTAAATTTATCGCCCACCCAAGTCGTCGTTTCTTTAGTTTACTTGGGCAAAGTCAAAAGCCGTATCAATCGCTCCGTTCCTTCCGAAGGTTTCGATCCCACTCTTATCGAAACTGCCCTTTCCGAAATCAACATCGACAATGCTCTTCCCCCTCAAATACTGGTCTTCGGCGACTATCCCGCTTCCTGGATCAACCAAATCAAAAATTATAATTGGATCAACAAACGTCCCAATAGCACTTTTCTCCATCTTCCCGACATCAATTCCATCGACTATGGCTCCCTCTTCGATTTATTTTGTGAAGTTATTGTTTCCCAAATCGATGTTGGACGCACCATCGCCACTGCCGCCGCCACCAATCTCAACAGCTACGAAACTGTCGAAGTTATCGACGAAGAGGTAGTCGATCCCGAAGTCGAACCCGAGCTCGAAGTTCAAGATGATTCCTACTCCAAAGTTGAAGAACCATCCGACGAGGAAGAGAATTCTGAGCCAGTTGAAGAACTTCAGGAAGAATCCAAAAAAGAAAGCGATCTTGCCGAAGCCTCGGCCGATGAGTTTGGCTTTTCAGCTCCCCAGGACGATCCTCTCCCGAGCTCCGATTTTCAGCCCGAACTCGATCAGATTTCTTCTACTCAATTCCAAGCAACCACTGTTTCTCCCATAATTCCCACTCAAATTTCGTCTTCTAAGAAATTCAGACTTCCCAAACTAAATTTCAAATTTAATTCTCACTGGCTCAAATCATATCCTCTCATTATTCTCCTTGCTCTTGGCCTTGTCTTTTTATTTGGTCCAATTTTCCTCTCCAAATCCAAAGTCACCGTTTTCCTCACTCCCTACACCTATTCCAAATCGGTCAACGTCACTCTCGATTCTCAAGCTCTCAATTTTTCTGCCGCTGACAACATTATTCCTGTCACCAAAAAAGAATTCACCATCCGTGCCAGCGACAATGTTCCTGCCACTGGCCACAAGACCACTGGCGACAAAGCCAAAGGCGAAATCGTCATTTTCAACAAACAGGACAAGACGGCCTCTATTCCCAAAGGCTCAGTTCTCACCGACTCTTCTGGAAAAAAATTTGAACTAGTCACCTCTGTCTCAGTTGTTGCCAGCTCTGCCGATTTGCAAAATGGTGTCATTACCATGGGTCAGACTCGGGCCATGGTTCAGGCCGCCGACATCGGTTCTGAGTTTAATTTAGCCAAAGATGTTCAGCTTTCTTTCAAGGATTTTGCCACCACCACTCTCGTTGCCCGCACCACTCAAGAGCTCACTGGTGGCTTCAGTAAAGAAATCAATGCTGTTTCCGAAGCCGATCGTAAAAGCCTCGAAGCCAAGCTCTCTACCGATCTTACTGCTCTTATCGACGAAAAACTCCAGCTCGAAGTCGACACTCTCCAAGGTGCTCTCAAAGACACCGTTTCCATCAAAAAATCTCGGCCCGAATATGGCCGCGAAGTAGGGGAGGAAGCACAGGATTTGTCTGGTGAAATTACTGCCGATGTTTCGGTTTTTGTTGTCAATCCCGATTTCAAAGAGTCCATTGTCAATAGTTATTTATCCCAAGAGGATGGCTTTTCTCAATCATCCTATGATCTCAACGATTTCAAACTCAATTTTGTCATCAGCAAAAATCACGATCAAAAAGCCACCGGCAAGTTAATTATCGAAGGCAAAAGCACTCCTACCATGGACACTCAAACTCTGGCCAAAAATCTTACTCTCAAAACTTCATCTCAGGCCGATCAAATTATCAAAAACCAGAGCAAAAGAGTGTATGATTATAAAATCACTCATAATTTTGAGGGGCTCATCAAAGTCCTTCCTTTCTCTTCATCCAATATTTTAATTGATGTCAAAAGTGAGTAACCCATGTCCTACGTTTACGTCAAAAATGAGCCAACCCAAACTCGCAAGAGTCACGTCGATCCCAAGACTAAAAAAATTTTTGCGCTCGGATTTCTTTCCATTGGTCTGATTTTATTTGCCTCAGCTGTTCTCCCCATTGTCAGCTACCAGCTCGAATATTCCATTAAATTCAATCAAATTATTTCTCCACTTTCCTCAAAATTCTACAACAATTCCTCGATTTTGGGCGAAATGTCCACCGACTATACTCAACTTTCCTCCTGGTTCGTCGACGATCCCACTCAGCAAAAATTTTCCCAACCATCTTTTCTTTCAACTTCAGGTCCTCAGACCTACACCATTTCCATCCCCAAGCTAAAAATCGATAATGCCGTCGTCACTATTGGTAGTATGGATCTCAAAAAAAGCCTAATTCAATATCCCCAAACCGCCCTTCCTGGCCAAGCCGGCAATGCTGTTGTTTTTGGCCACTCAGTTTTACCTCAATTCTTCAACCCAAAATCCTATCTCACCATTTTTGCACCTTTATTTAAGCTCAAAACTGGCGACGAAATTTATGTCGATTTCGACAACATCAAATATAAATATTTAGTCGAAGATATATTTGAAGTTCTTCCTACCGACCTTTCAGTGCTCGAACAACGCTTCGACGGCCGCTATCTTTCGCTCATTACTTGTACCCCTCCTGGCACCTATCTTCGCCGCCTCGTCGTCAAAGCTCGTATCGTCGAGATGTAGTCTATATTTCTCAACATTCCAAGATATAATTACATATGAACTATTTAGGAATCGATTTTGGTACCAAACGCATTGGCCTTGCCATTTCCGAAAACGGATTCATCTCCACACTTCCTTTTTTATCAAACGACCAAAACGTATTTAGAAAAATACAGCAAATTGCACATCAGTATCAAATAAGTAAGATCTATATTGGCCTGTCATCAGGCAAAATAGCCACTCTCACCCAAGCCTTTGTCGACAAGCTTTCCTCCATGCTAGAATTACCTATCGAAACAGTCGAAGAGCACTTCAGTACTCTGGAAGCCGATGAATTGTACCTTGCCAACCATGGCAAAAAAAAGAACTACAAAGCTTCGATTGATTCAATCTCTGCCGCCATTATTCTTAAACGGGTCACCGCTTAATATTTAATTTATAAAAATGTTCAAAAATCTAATTGCTCCTATCCAAGCTTGGTTATTATCCCAGGGTCGTTGTGTTGGTTGTGGTTCAGCTTTGTCGTCTGGAGAAGTAAAGGAAGTTCGTGGAAAGCAAACTGTCACTTGTCATTGTGGTCGCATTTTCATCCATCAGACCGATGGCTCCTATCGCCGCGCCTTATTTGAAGAAATATAATGAAGAAGATTATTCTCGCCTCAGTCTCGCTTTTTGTCGTTCTCACTATTGCTGCCATCGCCTATCTTTACGTCAATCTATCCCCAGTTTCCCCTCAAGCTAATTTTCAGGCTTTCGTTATCAACCAAGGTGAAGGCCTCTCTCTAATCGGTTCTCGCCTCAAAAAAGCTGGAATTATCAAAGACGAAAATGTTTTCATTCTTTATTCCTACTACATGGGTCTCAACACCAAGCTTCAAGCAGGTAGCTTTCAGCTTTCCCCGGCCATGACTGTTGAGCAAGTCATTCAAAAACTTTCCACCGGTGGTTCCCACGATTATTGGCTCAAAATTCTCCCCGGACAACGCATTGAAGAGGTGGCTGCCAAATTCGCTGTCGACGGTTCCACTATCGATCCCAATCAATTTGCCTACTTAGCCAAGGATTTCGAAGGCAAACTCTATCCCGATAGTTATTTAATTCCCGAGAAATACAGCGCCCAAGAAATTATCGACTATATTTCCGGCAATTTCAGCACCAAAACCCAATCGCTTTTCGCCACTCATACTTCCAAACTAAGCAATGAAGAACTCATTATTCTTGCCTCGGTTCTGGAAAGGGAAGCTCGCACTCTCGAGTCCAAAAAAATGGTTGCCGGCATTCTTCTCAATCGTCTCGAAATCGGCATGCCTCTCCAAGTCGACGCCACCGTCCAGTACGCCAAGGACACTTTTGGCTACAAAAAGCTTGGTGGCAAATGGACCAGCTACGATTTTTGGCAACCTGTCGGAACCAACGATCTTCAAATTCAATCAGACTTCAATACTTACACCAACCCCGGACTTCCTCCCTATGCCATTTGCAACCCCAGTCTCGATTCTCTCACTGCTGCCGCCAATCCTACCGATTCTGATTATCTTTTCTACATCACCGGCAATGATAATCAAATGCACTACGCCAAAACCCTCGACGAACACAACCTCAATATTCAGAAATATCTCAGATAATATTGCAAACTATATCAATATGTAATATTATTCACATTAATGAAGATTAACACAGTTGAGCTTTTTAATTATATTTCCGATCAACAGCAAATTGGAGACTTTAGAATTGATCGCTCAGGAGATGGTCGAGTCAAATTACTTCAAGCATACCACCCTGGTTTAAATCAACGCGCTGTTATCATGGCTCATCGTGTTGATGATACAAAAAATCCGATTCAGGCATATGTGTCCAACATAGTTTCTGCTCTAGATTTCTTTAACTTAGACTTTTTCCGTAATGGCCATCCTATTCAACGCAATTATCAAGGAATGCCATGTATTAATCCCGAATCTAAATTGACATTTAATCGTTTGGCGGCCTTAGCAACCCATCAATTTATTAATCAACCTCGTGGTATAACTGTCCGATGCGACTCTCTTCCCTCAGGTTCAAGTAGTTATGATTTTGCGGTCTCGCTCGGATATAACAGACGTCGGAAAAAACTAGATGTTTCCTGCGTTCTCCGAAATAAAGGCATTCCGATAGATGAACGTTATCAAGAGGCATTTTCTCTCGATATGCGCCGCAACAGAAAACCTGTTATGCATTTAGTAGATCCTGACTATACAGCTGAATTCCTCACCCTTCCCGATATTCGACAACTTTTCTCCAAGCAGTAAGCCGATCACTTGCTACCGTTATTTTAGATTAACCAAATCATTCAGCACTTTCCACCTTCTTTTCTTCTCGCTCATCGGAATATCGTTTTCATAAATTTTGGCCGACACAGTTCCTTTTCGTGGTGAATACTTATTAATATAGGCAATATCAAAACCAACTTTCTTGCACACATCCACCGTATTCTCAAAAGCCGCCTCATCTTCACCCGGAAATCCAATAATAATATCCGTCGAAAATTTTACTCCCTTCACTTTTTGCTTAATTTTCCCCACCAAATCAAGATACTCCTGCTTAGTGTAACTTCTGTTCATATTCTTCAGCACTCTGTCATCACCCGACTGAAAGGGGAGGTGCAATAGTCTGTCGATATTCTCATACTTAGCAATCACTTCAATCAATTCATCCGAAAAATCCCACGGATTACTCGACACAAAAGAAACTTTTTCCAAATTTTTCTTTGCCACTTCTTCCAGTAGCACATGGAACATACTCCTAAATCTCTTCTTACCCATATTCACCACTGTTTTATCTGACATCTGAGAATCTGACAAACTCAAATCCGCTCCATACGAATTTACATTTTGTCCCACTAGTACCACATCTTTAAATCCATTCTCAATCGCCCTATCAACTTCCTTCAAAATTTCCTCCATTGGTCTGGAAATCTCCTTGCCTCTGGAGAAGGGGACTATACAATAAGAACAAAAGTTATTGCATCCCGATGAAATAGGAATCAAAGCGGCTTTCTTTTTGTCCCTTAGTGGCTCCCATTCAAAACTCACTTTCTCAATCGGTAAAAACTCATTTACTTCCGGAATTTTCTTTTCCAATTGTTTAATTTTTCCCTTTTTATCGTACACACCCACCAAACATCCCGTCACTACAATCTTAATTTTCGGATCGTACAAATTTATATTATTAATCAATCCATAAACTCTGTTCTCAGCCGTTTCCCTAATTACGCAGGTATTAATCACCACTTCATCTGCTTTTTTCCAATCGTCGACCTCTTCAAATCCCTTGTCCCAATAATATGCCTTAATTCTTTCCGAGTCGGCCGTATTCTGCGCGCAGCCAAATGTCTTTATAAATACCTTTTTTAATCCTGAGTTTGTCGAAGGGTTCATTCCAATTATTATACCTGCATCAAGCTGCGATTAACATTTCAACTTTTTGACATTTTTTTTACAATCTGCCATTATATTTTCATGGATAACAACAATCAAGCCCCTTTGGACCCTAGTCAACAAGATAACGCTCAAAATGAGTATCAAAAAATCCTCGATCAATATGCCCAAGAGCTTGCTCAAGTCGACACCACTCCCGAAGCTACTACTCCTCCCCAAATGCCCCTCCAATCCACCGAAACTCCCGATGTCAACCAAGCTCAGCCTTCTGCTCCTCTAATCGAACCAATTTCCAACGAACCGGCTCTTCCCACTCTCGAAGATCTCGAAAATATTCCTTCTCCTCCAACCCTTCCTCCTCAAGAACCTGCTACAGATACAAATCAGTTTGCTTTCCCTCAGCCTCCCACAGAGGCCCCCGAACTCCACCCTCTTCCTCCTGAATTTCCTCCTGTTACCGCGCCCAATCTGCCTCCTCAAGAGCCAGTAGCTTCCGCTCCAGCTTCAATTCCCGAAATTCCCAGCTTGCCCGAGCTTCCTCCTTTGCCTCCTGTCGAAACCTCGACTCCCACCCCAGAGCTTCCTCCTGTCGACACCCTCCCTTCTATGCCCGCCGTCGCTCCAGCTCCTATTCGAGTAGAAACTCCCATGCCTCCCGAACCCGACACTTCCACTCCCGATCTTCCCAATTTTGAGCCAACTCCTCCTTCCAACAACGACACTGGCCATGCTTCAGCTCTTTCCAAGTATTTCTTCATCGTCTCTTTGCTCATCTTTTTAGCCACTGCTGCCGGTGTTTTCTACACCTACCAACAGTCCCAAAATCTCAAAAAGAGCTTGGAAGTCAACCCACCCGGAGGTCAGACTCCAACTTCCGCAGTTGAAGCTACTTGCGTTCTCACCGACGACCAAAAATATGCCACCGGCGAATCTTTCGATGCTGCCGATGGCTGCAACACTTGCACCTGTCTTGAGAATGGCACTATTAGCTGTACCGAAATGGCCTGCGATGGTACTACTAAAGGTGGACTGGAGTCTACCGACTCTGCCGAGTCCACTGAGGCTACTCCGACAGCTGAAGCATCTCCTTGACCCATCTACATACCCACGGTATAATTACTCCATTTGACGAGCGGTTGGTACATAACTCGTCCTGATAACAAAACTGTTTTTCCCTAAAAATAGGTAAAAACTATCAATAGTCGAATCCGGATTCGACTCATTGAATTTAAAAATTATCAAAAATAACGATGCCTTTGGCTAAAAACCGCACTTCTTGGGGTAAAAAATACCCCAATCTTCCTAAGTTAGATCTTATCCAAATCCAAAAAGAATCCTGGAACAATTTCCTTGAAAAAGAACTCATCGAAACCATTCAGTCAATTTCTCCCATCTCCGACTACACCGGCAACAACTGGCAGCTGGAATTAGGCGAAATTTCCTTCGATTCCACTCCTGTCACCCCCGAGCTTGCCAAGAAAAAAGGTCTCAACTACACCATTCCTATTAAGGTTCAATCCAAGCTAACCAACAAAAGAACTGGTGAAGTTCGCGAAGAAAACGTTTTCTTCCTCAACCTTCCTACTATGACTGCCGAAGGTACCTTTATTATTAATGGTATCGAAAGGGGAGTCATTAGCCAATTAGTCCGTTCTCCAGGTGTTTATTTCACTGGCGAATCCGATCCTTCAACTGGTAAAACTCTCTACAACGCCGAAATCCGACCCGTTCGTGGTTCCTGGCTCGAATTCTTCGTTGGCAAAAAGGACGTCATTTTTGCTCGTATCGATCGCAAAAAGAAGTTCCCAGCCACCGTTCTTCTCCGTGCTGCTACTCAAATGGGCGACAAGCAATTAGTCGCTGAATTCGGTGATTTCATCAATGCCACCATCCAAGCCGATCCTACCAAAACTTCCGACGAAGCTGTCATGGAATTCTATCGAAAACTCCGACCCGGTGAGCCTATTGTTTTGGAAAACTCCCAAAAATTCTTCACCGAAAGATTCTTCGACATCAAAACCTATGAACTAGGCAATGTTGGTCGCTACAAAATCAACAAAAAATTCGGCTTCAATTTCGATGATGCCGACATGTCCAACTGGGTTGTCAAAAAAGAAGACCTAGTTTCCACCATCAAATACTTAATCGCCCTTCAAAAAGGCGAAGCTACTCGCCTCGATGACATCGACTCTCTTGCCAATCGTCGTCTCCGCCGCTGTGGTGAAATCGTGGCTCAGGTTGCCCTCCGACCAGCTCTTGCCAGATTCGAAAGAATGGTCAAAGAGAGAATGTCCCTGATCTCTACCAAGGAAAAGCCAACCCCCAGCCAGATGATCAATCCCCAGCCTCTTATTTCCTCACTCAACACTTTCTACCGATCCAATCAGCTTTCTGCTATTTTGGATCAGACCAATCCTTTGGCTGAACTCGATCTTCTCCGCCGTGTCACCGTTATTGGTGTCGGTGGTCTTACTCGTGAACGCGCCGCCTTCTCTATTCGCGACGTTCACTCTTCTCAATATGGTCGTATCTGTACCGTAAGATCTCCAGAAGGTCCAAACATCGGTTTGGTTACCTACCTTGCTCTCTACGCCAGAGTCGACAAATATGGTTTCCTCCAAGCTCCATTTAGAAAAGTCGAAGCCCTCAAAGATGGCTACAAAATTTCCGACGACTTTGTCTATCTCGATGCCGATGACGAATACAACTATCACATCACTCATCTTGGAGTCAAAATCGACGACAAGGGCTACATCAAACAAGAATGGCTTCCTATCCGTCATCAAGGTGAATTCGTTGAAGGACCTCTCGAATCAGTCGAATTTATCGATTTGGTACCAAATCAAATCGTCGGTTCCTCTGCTTCCTTAATTCCTTTTGTCGATCACGACGATGCCACTCGTGCTCTTATGGGTAGTCACATGCAGACTCAGGCTGTGCCTCTTATCAAAGCCGATGCACCTATCGTAGGTACTGGCATCGAATCAGCTGTCGCTTCAGCTCTCAATCGCACCATCCTCGCCAATCGCGACGGTGTGGTTGAATCAGCCGATGCTTCCCAGGTTGTCATCACTCTCGACAAAAAACTCTCTCCCGACAAAATCGTTCAGACCAATTCTGAAATTAGTCAGGATGGAACTACCGAAACTTACACTTCTACTAAATTTGAAAGAACTTCACCTTACGGTACTTGCTACAACTCCAGAGTTGTTGTCACTCCAGGCCAAAAAGTCAAAGCTGGCGATGTGCTTATCGATGGTCCATCTACTGAAGCTGGCGAATTAGCTATCGGTAAAAACCTTTTAGTTGCCTACGCTTCCATCGATGGACTTACCTACGAGGATTCTTTCTTAATTTCCGATCGTTTGGTCAAGGAAGACGTTCTTACCAACATTCAGATTTATGAATACAAAGCTGATGTTGTCGAAACCAAGCTTGGTACTGAAGAATTAACTCGCGACATTCCCAATGTTTCCGAAAATGAACTTAGCAAACTAACCGATGACGGTATCGTCATGATCGGCGCCAACGTCGGTCCCAACGACATTCTCGTTGGTAAAGTCGAACCTCGCGGTGAAAAAGAACTCACTGCCGAAGAAAGACTACTCCGCGCCATTTTTGGTGAGAAGGCTAGGGAAGTCAAAGATACTTCTCTTCGCGTTCCCAATGGTGAGGGTGGTGTTGTCATTAAAGTCGAAGTTCTCGACAAATCCGATGGCGACGAACTCGATCCTGGTGTCAACAAAGTTGTCAAAGTCTACGTGGCTCAAATGCGACGTATCCAAGAAGGCGACAAAATCGCCGGACGTCATGGAAACAAGGGTGTCATCTGCCGCATCATGCCTCAGTACGACATGCCTCGTCTCGAAGATGGTACTCCTGTTGATTTAATCGTCTCTCCTCTCTCGGTTATCGCTCGTATGAATCTTGGTCAAATCCTCGAGACCATGCTTGCTTTCGCTGGTTGGAAACTTGGCAAAACATATGCCGTTCCGGTCTTCGAAAAATATTCCGAAGAAGAAATTGCCAAAGAGCTCTCCTCTGCAGGATTGTCTCCTACTGGCAAAATCCAACTTTTCGATGGTCGCACTGGCGAAGCCTATGATCAAAAATCAGTTGTTGGTATTGGCTACATCCTCAAGCTCGTCCACATGGTCGACGACAAGGTTCATGCCCGTTCCACTGGTCCTTATTCCTTAGTCACTCAACAGCCACTCGGAGGAAAAGCCCGAATGGGTGGTCAGCGACTTGGAGAAATGGAAGTTTGGGCTCTCGAAGCACATCGTGCTGCCCACACTCTTCAGGAAATGTTGACCATCAAATCCGACGATATTGAAGGTCGTTCTCGAGCATTCCAAGCCATTATCAAAGGTCAGGAACCACCAGAGCCAGCCATTCCAGAATCATTCAAAGTTCTGGTCAAGGAATTGGCCGGTTTGGCTATCGACGTCTCCCCAGTTGGAGTCAGCGAAGGTCAAATTATCGAAGGTGAACTCGATGTTGAGGCCGACGCTGCCGCTCCATCAGTCCTACCCATTCTCGAATCTCTACCTCAAGACGAATCGGAACCTCAAATAGAAGAAGAGGCCGTCGCCGAAGAAGTAGAAGAACCAAATGAAGATTCTTTAGAAATTAAGGAGGAAAACTAAACATGTTTAAATTCAAAAGCATGATCGATTTTACCGGTCTAAAAATTCAGCTTGCTTCTCCAGACGAAATCATGTCCTGGTCCCACGGTGAAGTCACCAAACCAGAAACCATCAACTATCGCTCTTGGCGTCCTGAAAAAGACGGTTTATTCTGCGAAAAAATCTTTGGTCCAACCAAAGACTACGAATGTTATTGCGGAAAATACAAGAAAATCAGATTCAAGGGTGTTGTCTGCGACAAATGTGGAGTTGAAGTTACTACCTCCAAAGTCCGCCGTGAGCGCATGGGCCACATTAGCCTAGCTGCTCCTGTCACTCATCTTTGGTATCTTCGCAATACTCCCTCACCTTTGGGCGTCATTCTCGATGTTCCTCAGAAAGATTTGGAAGCTGTCGTTTATTTCACCAAATATCTTGTCACTTCAGTCAATGCCGATCAACGCAAAGTTGCTCTAGCCAATCTCGAAGAAAATTCCAAGAAACGACACGATCAAATCGATGTTGATCTTCAAAAACAAATCGAGAAAAGAACTCAAATGGCTGAATCCGTCAAGGAAGAACAGACCAAGAAAATCAAAAACAAAGATCAATTATTGATTGCCCAAGAAGAGGCCACTGTTTCCCTCAAGCAGGATATTCAGAAACTCGAGAACAAAGCTCTTTCCGAAAAATCCCGTATCGAAACTTTGGTTAAATTCTTAGAGGATAAAATCAATAATCTCGATATTCTTTCCACTCTTTCCGACGAGGAATATTTCTATCTTAGCCAATTCAAAGCCGATGTCTTCTTCGAAGCCAAAATGGGCGCCGAAGCCATCTTGGAAGTTTTGGCCAACTTAGATCTTCCCCAATCCGTCAAGAATCTCAAAAAAGAATTGGAGAAAACTTCCAGCAAAATCAAGAAAAAGAAAATCATGTACAAGATCAGAATTCTCAATGGCATGATCGAGAACAGTATTGATCCCGCTTGGATGATTATGAGTAAAGTTCCTGTTGTACCACCAGATCTACGTCCTATGGTCCAACTCACCGGTGGTCGTTTTGCTACCTCCGATCTTAATGATCTTTACCGAAGACTCATCAACCGCAACAACCGTCTCAAGAAATTACTCAAGCTCGGTGCTCCGGAAATCATTTTGCGCAACGAAAAGCGCATGCTTCAGGAATCTGTCGACATGCTCATCGATGCCGCCAAATCTTCCAAGAACAAAAGAAAATCTGCCAAGCGCACACCTCGTGCGCTTTCCGATCTTCTCCGAGGTAAGAAAGGTCGTTTCCGCCGCAACTTGCTTGGTAAACGTGTCGACTATTCGGGTCGTTCTGCTATCGTAGTCGGTCCAGAACTCAGCCTCAATCAAGTCGGTCTACCCAAGGAAATCGCCCTGGAAATTTATCGACCATTCATTCTCAAGGAATTGATGGCTACCGGTATTGCTCCCAACATCAAGAGTGCTAAAAACCTCATCGATCATCGTAGCAACGAAGTTTATGATGTTTTGGAAAAGGTTACCAAGGATTCCTACATCCTTCTCAACCGTGCTCCTACTCTTCACAAACTTTCCATCCAGGCTTTCCGCCCCACTCTTACCGATGGTTTGGCTATCCGCCTTCATCCTTGTGTTTGTAAAGGCTTCAATGCCGACTTCGATGGAGATCAGATGGGTGTTCATTTACCTTTGTCCAAAGCTTCCCAAAAAGAAGCCAAACGACTCATGCTTCCTTCCCACAACTTGCTCAAGCCTGCCGATGGTTCTCCTATCTCAGTGCCAGCTCAGGAAATGGCCGTTGGCTGCTATTACATCACCTCGGTCCGAACCGAAGATTTGGAAAAAGAAGCTCAAGATGGTTTCGAAGGTCTACCTATCTTTGCCGACGAGAAAGAATTGGAACTTGCCTACGATAGCAACAAAATTCAGCTTCGTGAGCTCGTTGTCATCCGTATCGATGGTAAATTAACCAAAACCACTTTTGGAAGAATCTGGTTCAACCGCATCCTTCCATCAGAATTCGGCTTCATCAACGAAGCTATGGCTGGTTCTAAAGCCATGTCCGATTTGGTAATCAAATCATTGGAAATTTCCGGACGCAAGAAAACTGTTAAGCTCATCGATAGCCTCAAGGCTATTGGTTTCCAAGGCTTCACTCTCTCTGGTTTGTCCCTCTCCATGGCCGATTGTGGATCTCTCACTTCCAAGGAAGAAATCATCAACAACGCCAACAAGAGAATTGCGCAAATCGACGACAACTACAAAATGGGTCTCATTAGCGGTGAGGAAAAGAAAAGACTATCCCAAAGCGTTTGGATGGAAATCACCGAAGAGATTGCCGAAAAAACTTGGGCTACTCTCGACATCGATTCTCCTATCCGCATGGTCTCAGCCGCTGGTATCAAGCGTGCTTCCAAAGACCAGATCAAACAGCTCTCCGGTATGCGTGGACTTATGGTCGATCCAACTGGTCGCATCGTTCCACTTCCTACCAAGAGTAACTTCCGCGAAGGTCTCTCAGTTTTCGAATATGTAACTGGTGCTCGTGGTACTCGTAAGGGTTTGGCCGACACTGCTCTAAAGACTGCAGATGCTGGTTACCTTACTCGTAGACTTGTCGATGCTACCCATGCTTCTATCATCCGTGAAGAAGACTGTGGCACATCCAAGTTCATCACCATCGAGAAAGACGACAAAGGTCGCGAAAGATATTTCTCCCGCCGTATTTTGGGCAGATATCTCGCTAACGATGTCATCGATCCCAAGACACAAGAAGTCGTTGCCAAAAAAGGCGACATTCTCACCAACGAAGTGGTGGCAGCTATCGATGCTTCCACTGTCAACGCTGTTGATGTCCGATCGGCTCTCACCTGTAAATCAACATACGGCATCTGCCGACACTGTTATGGTTGGGACATGTCCACTCGAAAACTTGTCGCTATTGGAGTTCCTGTTGGAGTCATCGCCGCTCAGTCTATCGGTGAACCTGGTACTCAGTTAACTCTCCGTACCAAGCACACTGGAGGTGTCGTCGGTGTCGACGTTACTCAGGGTCTTCCTCGTGTTCAAGAATTATTCGAAATTAGAACTCCCAAAATGCCTTCACCTCTGGCCGAAATCAGTGGTAAAGTCAAAGTCAAAGAAACCGACGATGGTTTTGAAGTTAAATTATCTGGGAAAGATAAAAACAACAATCCCAAGACTATTACTTACTTACTTCCATCTTCAGTCAATCTTGCCATCTCCGATGGCGACTTGGTTGCCCAAGGAACTCAATTAACTTCCGGCTCACTCGATGTCCGCGAAGTCATGGAGATCCGTGGTCTTGAGGCTGCTCAAAAGTACCTCATCAACAGCATCCAGGGTGTCTATGAATCTCAAGGCATTACTATCCACGACAAGCATCTCGAAGTCTTGATCAAGGAAATGAGTGATAAGATCAAAATCGAAGATCCGGGTGACACCAACTTCCTCTATGGTCAATACACCACTCGTGCAGTTTATGCGCAAGAGAACGAAAAAGCCAAACAGAACAATGGAAGACCAGCCAAAGGCCGCAAAGTACTCTTGGGTCTTATCCAGTCGGCTCTAACGACCGGATCTTGGCTATCTGCTGCTTCCTTCCAACAGACAACAAGTGTTTTAACGGAAAGCTCCTTATTAGCTGAAGTTGATAACTTGATAGGTCTAAAAGAAAATGTTATTATCGGAAGACTTATTCCAGTTGGAAATAAAGCCAAATTATAATCAAACATGCCTACATTCAATCAATTAGTCAAAAAAGGCCGAAAGGTTAGGAATCAAAAACTCAAGACCAAGGCTTTGCGCGATAACTTCAATAGTATCAAGAATCGCTCAATCAAAACTATCAATCCTCAGAAGAAAGGTGTGGTTGTTGTTGTCAAAACAATGACTCCAAAGAAACCACATTCAGCTCTTCGAAAGGTTGCTAAAGTTAAATTAAGCAATCGTGCTGTTGTTACCGCCTACATTCCAGGAATCGGTCACAATCTCGCCGAACACGGTATCATCTCGATTCGTGGCGGAAGAGTTCGTGATTTACCAGGTGTCCGTTACCATGTTGTCCGAGGCAAATATGATGCCGGTGCAGTCGCAGGTCGACTTCAATCCCGCTCCAAATATGGTGCCAAAAGACCAAGCAAGGCGGCAGCCTAATTATTAATTAACCAAACCAATTAATTTATGTCACGAAAAGGTCCAACTAGAACCCGACAAGTAGCTCCAGATTTGATCTACTCTAGTGTTCTGGTCAGTAAATTAATCAACGCTGCCATGAAAGACGGTAGAAAAGGTGCTGCCACCCGAGAAGTCTACGAAGCTATCCAAATCTTAGCTAAAGAGACCAAAGAAGACGGCATTACCGTTCTAGAAGCTGCGATTGAAAATATCAAACCAAAAATTGAAGTCCGACCCCGACGTATTGGTGGTGCAGTCTACCAGGTACCCACTCCTGTCCGAGGCTTCCGCCAAAACTCCCTCGCTCTTCGCTGGCTTATTACCGCTTCCCGCGCCAAAGCCAACAAGCAGTTCCATTCTTTTGCTGAGAAATTAGCCAATGAATTACTTTCTGCTTACAAGAACGAAGGTTCAGCCATAGGCAAACGCCTTGAAGTTGAAAAGATGGCCGATGCAAATAAAGCATTCGCTCATCTTCGTTGGTAATTCTTTTTGAATTTTAATAGGGGCGTATCAAAAATACGCCCCTATTTTTTGCTCTACTACATATTTCAAAAACTGTTTATTTTATTGTGTTAACATTAATAGATGTCAATCTTTGCTAAGCATCAAGTTGTTCTCTGGCCAAAATCAAAATCTACTGAAGTTTACTTCGACCGAAAAGACAATAATTCTTTTTCTTTTGATATTTCTCTTTGGCAAGAGCTCGACGACAACACTATTTCTGCTTTTTCCAATTTCGTCAAAGAAAATGGAATTTCCAACATCAATTTGCTCGTCCCCGACAATATTGTCATCACCAAATCCTTTGTCTACGATTCCAAAATCGATTCCATTGAAAAATCAGAAGTTGTAAGCTTAGCCCAAGGATTTGTAAATTTCACCATCGATCCCGAATATCTTTCATTCACTCTCCTCAACGACAGCGACAATACTATTATCCAAGCCCACATTATTAATCAAGAAAAATTCAAATTTTTCGCCCAAAACATTTCAAAACTCAATCTCAATATAGTTTCTCAGCTCGCTGTTTCCGAATCTATTGCCAAAGTCATCAATACTTTTTATCAGGGCCAGTATTTCTTCATTTATCCCTTGGAGAACAATGAAGTCACTCTCAGTCTTGCCAAGGACGATCTTGTCTACCTTACCAACAATCTCAAAGGATCTTCTTTGGATATTCAAAAAATAATCAACTATTCCAATCTTTATTTCAAAGCTCTTACATCAAAAATTTTCCTCCCCAGCTCTCAAAAGCTCGACATCACTTCTACTACTGAATTGGAAAAAACCGATTACGACGACAAACAAATTGCCCAAAATTTATCCAAACCTGTAAATTTACCGCTTCCTGTCCTCGGAGCTTTCAACACTCAGGTTACAGCCATGCCCAAAGCTGATATAATTAAAGAAAATAAACCGATTAAAAAAGCCACCAAGACTATGGAAGAAAACAAAAAAAATATCCTACCAGTTATCGCAGTCTTCTTACTCACTGCCGGATTAGCATCCTTAATTTTCTGGTATGTCGTCAATCGCAATAATAGTGAAAATATCGAATCACCTATGGGTCAGGGTAATACTGCCGACGCCCAGCCTACCATGGAAGTTACTCCCACCATCGAACCTACTCCCACTATCGCCATCGAAGTCGACAAAACTCTCAAAATCCAAGTTCTCAACGCCACCGACATCAACGGCCAAGCCGCCACTCTCAAGGCTAAGCTCACCGCTCTCGGATTCAAAAATGTCGCTGTTGGCAATGCCACCGACAATTTAGTTGCCAATCAAATCAAGCTCAAGACCGATTATGCTGAGTACCAATCCTATTTCGAATCCGAACTAGGCACTTTCTTCCCAGCTACCTACACCGACGATCTCAAGTCAACTTCGACCTACGACATCGTCTTCTACATCGGCACCGATCTTAGCAAGGCCGACGACTCTGCTTCTGCAACATCTACCGATGAAGCTACTAGCACTGCCACACCTACTAAGAAAGTCACTGCCACCCCCACCGACGCTGAGTAGTCCGTTTGAAGTCTAATTAAGTTTATGTCTCCCGAATCACGTAGATTTGCTGTCACCACCCAACACATGATTATCCCTCTGGGTTGGTATCTTAGTTTTGGCCAGAAAAAAGTTGAGGTCCAAGCTATATCCGAACATGTGTCAGGATTTACATCAAAACATTTTCCAGAAGCACCAAAGACTATCGAACAAGCCATCTCTTTACTGGCTAGTAAAATGGGTGCTTTGCCAGATGGGTCGATAAGAGTGTCGTTCACCAACTCAGGCCTAGTACAAGTCGATCTCAAAGATATTCCACCATTTCTCACAATATCTTATGGAACCAAAAAAGATCCATTGGAAATGCCATGGATTTATAACTTCGAAGAATCCCAGCCACCACTAAAACCTAACAGAAGACACTCTTTGGACCTTGTCACTGGCGCACTACTAATTTCAACCTTAGATGTCGTTGAATTAGCTGATGTCAACTATAGAACCATAGTCGTTACAGAAACATAATACTAATCCTCTCTATCCCACCATCTCCGCCATCTTTTCCCCCTCGCGAACCGCAAAGTTAGTCCCTCTATCCTCGGGGTATATTTGTGAAAAATTAGCTACCCAAAAATGCCTAATTGGCGTTTTGTAGTTAGGAATTTTATTCTCATATCCCAATTCCACCACATGTTGAGCAAAAGGGAATCTAAATAAGAATTTCTGATTTACTTCATCGGCTCTAAAATCTGGGAAAATTTTGCCCAAATATTCAAAAAACTCTTTCTCAATCTCACTATCCTTCATTCCAAAATATCT
>QKGR01000051.1 GCA_003250375.1 Candidatus Shapirobacteria bacterium
AAGGATGCGTTGATGAAAATCGCTGGAATAGGTGTACGGTCGATTAGAATGCTTGGAAGTGATGTTATGGAGGAGAGGACTAAGGCGGCCAAGGATATACTTAGTCCCAATGATTTAGGTATCAGGAGAACCAACCGTTCGTTTGACATTTTGAGAAATGATAGTCTCACCCCTCAAGACAAAGCAGTGGTAATTTCGGTAGCATCGATGACAATAAACAACTTGATTACTGGTGAACAAAGGGAAGATGGCTTTTTTGGACGCTAAGCATTGATTCTGAACTCAACTACATCGTCGGGTTGCATGATGTAGTCGCGGCCTTCATGGCGAAGTTTACCGGCTTCTTTGGCACCGACTGGACCTTCGAATTGGACAAAATCGTCGTAGGAGACGACTTCGGCCATAATAAAGCCTTTGATGAAATCGGTGTGGATTACTCCGGCAGCTTGGGGAGCAGTAGCACCTTTGGGGACTGTCCAGGCGCGAGCTTCTTTGACGCCGGCTGTGTAGAAAGATTGAAGACCGAGAGTGTCGTAGGCTTTTTGAATGACTCGCTCGAGGCCGGATCGTTGGACACCTAATTCAAATAGATAGGCGGCTTGGTCGGCAGCGGGTAGTTCGGAAAGTTCGTATTCGATTTTGGCCGAGATTGGTACGACATTGGAATCGTTGACAAAGTTGGCACGCCACTGGTCGACATTTCGATAGGTGTCCTCGTCGACATTGGCAACAATGAAATAGGGCTTGGCAGTGAGGAGGAAGAATTCTTTGAGTAGTAACTTATCCTCGTCGGAGAGATTGAGATTGATGGCCAGACTCCCCTTCTCCAGTTCGGATTTGAGAAGTTGGGCTAGGACAAATTTCTTGGAGATTTTCTCTTTGGCATTGTTCTTGTTCTGGTCGATGTATTTGTCGATAGTTTCCAAATCCTTAATAATAAGCTCGGCGCAGATGACTTCAAAATCGCCTTGGGGATCGACAGAACCTTCGCGAATAATGTTTTGGTCGGAGAAATCGCGGACGACGTGCATGATGGCGTCGCATTCACGGATATTGGTGAGGAACTTGTTGCCCAGACCTTCACCTTCGGCAGCACCTTTGACTAAGCCGGCAATGTCGACAAATTCAACAACGGCCGGGACGATTTTGTCGGTTTTGACTATTTTGGCGAGAACAGGAAGTTTGTCGTCGGGGACTTCGACGACGCCAACATTGGGATCGATGGTACAAAAGGGATAGTTGGAGGCGTCGGCAACACGCTTGCCAAGAAGGGCATTAAACAAAGTTGACTTGCCGACATTGGGCAGTCCGACAATGCCGATGGATAAATTAGACATGGGAGTATTTTAGCATCTGGGCGTGGCTAAAGCTGAACTAAAAAAGCCCGGGGAACCCGGGCTTTTTGTTTTGGAGAAGATAGGCTTACTAGGCTTCATCTTCCATTTCGGTCATGTCGGTGCTTTGGTTCTTCTTTTGACTAATTGTCTGATTGTCCTTGTTCTTGTTGTCGTCCATAGTATTTTCACCTCCTAAGTGGTTAATGATTAAGTATGCTTCATAATTGTATGGTTTGAGGGTGGCAGAAAGCTAAAATAACAGTAATAGATGTGTAAGGAAGAGCTTTGGACTTTAGCAGTCGCACAGTTAGTCTGCTAGGTGCTTGGTAAAAATTAAATTTGCCTATGTTTGGGCAAATTTAGAAGATATAAATTGATAGTTAATGCTGTAGTGCGATATATTTAGATAGGTTTAGCTTGTGACGATTGAGGTAGAGAGTGGAAATGAAAAGCATGGATACGACAACCAAGACTCCGAGGGCTGACATAATGATGGCCACTCCAAGAGTGTCGATAACACGACTGACAAGCAAGGAGATGGCAACAAAAACAAGGCTGGTGAACATGTTGAGGGCAGAAATAGCGGTAGCTCTGTACTTAGAATCGTATTCATCGTTGGCGTAGTGATTGAGGAAATTGTAGCGAGCCATGTTGGCAATCATGATCAAAAAGACCATTATTGGGCCAAGGAATTTTCCGGCAAAGATGCCTGGAAGGAAGCCGAGGGCAGTAATTATGGGGAAAGCGATGATAATGTAGGACTTGGGAATTTGATTGCGGTACTTGGAAATGAAATAAATTAATGAACCGTTGACTAAGTAGAAGGCGGAGAGGATGTAGCTAATTTGGTCGGTATTGAAGCCAAGAGAGGTAATGAAGGCAAGATAGAGGAAGTATTGATAGTAGAAAGTGATGCCGCCGATGACGACATAATAGGCTGAAAAGAGGGCTTGTTCTCGAGTCTTAAAAAGCTGTTTAAAGCCGATTTTTGTCTGACGGAGGTAGTTTGAGACGGTGAATTTTTCAGAGTCGGTGATTGGTTCAGTGAAGAAGAAAGTGATGAGAGCAGATATAATAGTGACCACACCTACGAGGATATAAGGGAGTTTTTGGTTGAGGCCATAAATTAGACCACCGCTAAGGGTGGCAATTATCATACCAACACGAAAGATTAGGCTGTTTTTGGAGCTTAGCTTGGTGAAGTCTTTTTCTTGGCCAAGATCCTTGAGAGTGTCGAAAATTAGCGCCTCGTCGGCGCCGGAGATTAGGGAAACAGCGATGGAATTGACAAAATAACCAATCCAAAGCCAGGTTGAATTTTGTGAATTAGCGATAAAGATCCAGCTGGCACCTTGAATGAAAAGTCCGATGAGGGTGGAATTCTTGCGACCAAATAGGTCGGCTAAAGCACCAGTTGGTAGCTCGAGGCTGACAGTGATGAAGGTGGTCATGGCGTAAATTAGATTGAGAGTGCCCGGGGAGGCAAATTGGGATTCGAAGGCGTACCAAATAGGAATAAAGAAAAGGAGAGACTGAATGAAAGTGCGGATAGGCCAGAGCTTTAGATTGAGCCTAAGTTTGGATAAATATTGGTCGCGGGACATAGCGGATTGATTGTAGCACAAATTAGCTGCTGGCGGAGGTGTAGAAGCGAAGCGAGAGCTTCCAAACAGAAAGACTAATGACGAGGGAAAGAATTGAGACAAGTGAAATGAGAAGAATTAGCTGGGGATTGGCAAGGCCGATGAGGGATTTGGCCGGAACGGTGGTGATGAAGGTGACGGGAATGATGTAATCGAGGACAAATTTGAAAAAGCCATGATAGATGTCGGTGGGAACGATGCCAGCCCGGGAAACCGAGCGGATGATACTCATAAGATTGTCGACTTCAGTGACCAGAATACTGATGGCAGCGACGATTAAATAAAGCGAAAAGGTAATAAAAAGGCCACAAAGAAGAAGGATGAGGAAAATTAAAACATTGGAGGCTGAAATCTGAATTGAGGAACGAAAGAGGAAGATTAGAAAGACAATGGTTTGGATGAGAATGGGAGGAAGATCCAAGAAATCGGGAGCGGAAAAAATGGGGCGGAAAAAGGTGGGCAGAGGCTTGACCAAATCGAGATCGAAATCGCCTTTGACCAGAATAGGCCGGAACATGTAGATGGCTCGGAAAAGAAAACCGGAAAGAGAGTCGGTAAGATTGAAAACCATAGTGAAGATGATGACCTGATCGAGAGTGTAGCCTTGGACGAGGTTGGTAGTTTTGAAAACTGAGAAGACGAGGATGATGGAAAAGGCAAAATTTAGGAGCTTACCGACAACAAAAAGAGAGGCGTTGGAGCGGGTTAGGAGCTGGGCTTGGAGATTGTTCTTGGCCAAAATCAACCATGCTTGAATAAAGTTTTTAATTACCATAGCTTTGGTATTTTTTGAGTCCGAGGCGCCAGGTGTATTTGGCCAATAAATAAAGAATTAGTGAAATAATGGCTGATTGAATGAGGATTTGGAATGAATGAAGAGGTAGCTCCATGCCTAAAAATAGGCGAAGTGGATAGTAATAAAAGTATGGGAAAGGAGTGAAATCAATAGTTTTGATAAACCAGGAAGGCAAGAGGTCGAGAGGAATGAATTGGCCACTAAAGAGGGTGACAATGACGACACCGAATAAAAAACGGGAGGCCCAGGCAGATTCGGACCAAAAAGACATAAAAGAAATAATAAGGCTGTAGAAAAAGAAGGAAATTGTGGCGAAAACCAGAGAAATAAGAAATAAAATTAAATTTTGAAAACTAGGAACGACTAATTGTGGCTGGAAAACGAAGTAGATAAAAAGCATTTCGAAAGTCATGAAGAAAATGTTGAAAAGTTTGTCGATGATGTCGCGGGAGAAATAGTAGCGAAGAGTGCCGATGGGTTTGAGAAGGAGTTGGGCAAGACTACCGGATTGGATGTCGCCGCCAAGATCGGAGGTACGGGTGGAAAAGACGATGGCTCGGACAAGATAGCCGACGACAAAATAGCTGATAAGATTGGGAATAGAATAGGAGCCGACTTGAGAGCGAGAGGAAGCGATGGCTACCCAAAGATAATAAAAAACGGAAAAAGTGACAAAAAGTTGAAGGCGCCAGACTAAGAAAGAGGCGCGGTAGGCTACAAAAGTATCCAAAGTATTTTTGGTGAGAGTGGTGAATTTATTTATTTCCGAGGCGATGGTCATTGTTGCTGATGTAGATTTGACTAATAATTTCCTCGATGGGGGTGTCGGAAATGTTGAGATCGACGACAGGAAAATCGGAAAGGATTTTGGCGGCGACTTGGAGTGCTTGGGACTTGGGGAGGGAGAAGGAGTATTTGTAGGAGTCGATTTTGTGGACGTCGGCGTATTTTTTGAGATCGGAGATTTTGACTGCTTGATCGAAGGTGAATTTGAGTTGTTTGGTTTGACGGTATTGGCCAGCTAAATTGTCCAGAGCGCCATCGTAGTAGATTTGGCCATTGTCGATGATAATGAGGCGCTGGCAAAGCTGCTCGACGTCGGCCATGTTGTGGCTAGTGAGAATGATGGTGGATTTGAATTGTTGATTGTACTCTTTGATGAATTTGCGGATTTTTTGGGTGGCAACGACATCGAGGCCAATGGTAGGTTCGTCGAGGAAGATGACTTTGGGAGAATGTAGTAGAGCAGCGACAAATTCACATTTCATACGCTGACCTAAAGAAAGTTTTTTGGTGGGAGTGGAAACAACATCGGAAATGTCGAGAGTTTCGAAGAAAAAGTCGAGGCATTTTTTGTAGTCGGCGTCGCTAATTTCGTAGATGGCTTTGTGGAGAAGGAAGGTTTCTTGGGGAGGAATGTCCCACCAGAGTTGGTTTTTCTGACCCATGACGAAGCCAATTTGACGTAGAAATTGGTACTCGCGGGAAAAAGGGGTGTGGCCAAGGACTTTGACTTCGCCGGAAGATGGGTACAAAAGTCCAGAGAGACATTTGAGAGTGGTGGTTTTACCGGCGCCATTGGGGCCGATGAAGCCGACCAGTTCGCCTTGGTTGAGACTAAAACTGATGTCGTCGACGGCTTTGACGATTTTTTTGTCGGGATTGATGATGGCCTTGAGAGAGGCGGCTAGACCAGGACTTTTAGTGTTGACAGTGAAATGTTTTTGGAGGTGGGAAACTGAAACGGTGTAGGACATCCTTTTATTTTAATACATTTATGTAAACAAAACTCCCCCACCCTTTGACAAACTCAGAATGAGGGAGTTTGAGATTTTGAAAACAAAAAGGGCGGACACAGAGGTCCGCCCTTACAGTATGGTTTACTTATTTGACCATTTTCTTTACTTTAGTGCCAGGAATGTAGCGAGGCATTCGGCGGGCAACGATTTTCTTAGCTTCTTTGGATCCGATAGCTTTGATGGTTTTAGCCTTGAACATTTTGGTTTTGAAAGTACCAAAACCAGAAAGTTTGACAGTCTCTCCGTTAGCAAGAGATTTCATTACTTCATTTAAAAATGTCTCAACAGCGCTTTTGGAAGCTTTCTTTGAGAGTTTGGCTTTTTGGGCAACGATTTCGATTAGGTCTTTTTTGGTCATTGATTGTTTAATTAGTAATTCACTAACTATTTTAGCGATCTTAGGGGTAAAATCAAGACTCAATCATTGCTTTTCACCGCATTTTTATTGATTTTTGATCCAATTACTGTGGAACTTGTGCGTAATTCTCGCACCACAGTGACTCTGATTTGACCAGCCCACTTGGCTTCTTCGTCGAGTTTTTCGGCAATATTTTGACTTAGAACTTGGGCGTCGGAGTCGGAAACTTGAGTAGGTTCGACGATGACCATTACTTCCCTACCAGCTTGGTATGCAGCAACAGAAATTACGCCTGGGAAGGCCATGGCAACCTCTTCGATGTTCTTCATGCGCTTAAGATATTCTTCATGAACTTCGTAGCGAGCACCTGGACGAGCACCGGATGCGGCGTCGCCAAGATAGACAATGACGGATTCGGCAGAAGAGAATTCTTTGTCCTCGTGATGCTCAGCAACACAGTCGATGACGGCTGGAGAGATTTTGAATTGACGAAGTAAATCGATACCAAGATCGATGTGGGTACCCTCCTGATCGGTGACGACTTTTCCAACATCGTGGAGAAGGGCACCAAGACGGACAGTGTTGACATCGGCGTGAAGTTCGTTGGCAATGGCAACAGCGATTTTAACGGCTTCGATGGTGTGCTTAGCTAAATTCTGGCCATAGGAGAAACGGAATTTGTATTTACCAATGTATTTCATGAGCTCGATTGGAAGATTGTAGACACCTACTTCCTGACAAATTCTTTTACCTTCGTTCATAAGAATCTTGTCCATTTCTTGTTTGGTTTGAGCCACAAGCTGTTCGATTTTGAGAGGTTGAATGCGGCCATCTTTGATAAGTTTTTCCAAAGCCAATCGGGCAATTTCGCGGCGAGTGGAATCGAAAGAAGAAATACGGATGTCGTTGGATTCATCGAGTTCGAGCTCGACACCAGTGGCTTTTTCGAAAGCACGGATATTGCGACCTTCACGGCCGATAATTTTACCCTTGATTTTGTCGTCGGCTAGAGTAATTGTGGAGACAGTGTACTCAGCCACATAGTCGGTGATGCCATGACGAATGGATTCGAGAACTACTTCTTTGGTAATTTCTTCCTCTTTTTGGGCAATGGCGTCCTTGGCTTCTTGGATCTTTTTGGCGATCCAATCGGACATTTTCTTTTCGGTGGCATTGAGAATTAGCTGCTTGGCTTTTTCGACATCGATGCCGGAAATTTGCTCGAGCTTGTCCAATTGCTTACGATAGAGACCGTCGACTTGATCCATTTTGGCTTTGATGTCCTCGGATTGTTTGTCGATATTTTTCTCTTTTTGGATGAGATATTGTTCTTTGGAGGTAAGAGCATCGAGACGTTTAAGAATTTCCTGCTCTTTTGATTTGGCTTCGGATTCTATCTTTTTGGCGTTCTCAAGAGCACGCTTAGTTTCTTCTTTGACAGCAAGATCAGAGACTGAGGGAGCAGCTGGAGCTGCGGGAGCTGGGGTAACTACAGTTGGAGCTGGAGTAGTGGTTTTTGTGGCTGTTTTTGGGGTGAAGACTACCCTGTTTTTGGCTTCTTCGTCGACTGGAGACTGAACTTCGGGGGTTGATATGGGTGAAGCTGTGGTGGCTGAATTTGTATTTGAGGAACCAAAGATGTTTTTAACTTTGGAAAAAATGCTAAACATAAAACTCCTTTATCTACATTAACGCAAAAATCAAGCTATGGGGGAAAATTTCTTGGATTACAAAAGGTGTGGACGAGGATCGAATTTCATAACTTGTGTATTTTTAGGTTAAAGTAAACTTTTTTAAAAAAATATAATTTATTAAATT